>JBGSRQ010000405.1:0-6895 GCA_041737515.1 Rhodobacterales bacterium
CTCGCCATGGCGGCAGGGGCGGCGGCCCTTTACAGCACGCGCGAACTGGCCCTGAGCTATGGGCTGTTTGCCGCCGCAAGCCGGGTCAACTCGACCGGCTCTTTGCTGTTCGGGATCGGCATGGTGACGCTGTTCCTGATCTATCCCCGGCGGATCGTGCCGCGTCCTGGCGCGGCACTGCCCACGCTGGCAATCGGTGCGGTGACGGCGTTCATTCAACTGAACGACTGGCCGCGCTTTGTGCCCGCGGTGCCGGTTGCCATTGCCGCCACCATGCTGGTGCTTCTGGTGGTCATCGGCGCACAGGTTGTGGTCAATCGCCGCGACCCTACATCGCGGGCGATGCTGGGCTGGTTCGGCCTTTCGGTTGCGCTTGGCGCGGGGGGCTTTGTGCTGACCGTCATTGTGCCGACGCTTCTGGGTCGGGAGGTGCTGGTCGAACAAAGCACCGCTTTCCTGTTTTTCCTGCTGATCTTCGTGGGCATCGCCGTCGGGGTTGCGCGCTATCGGCTGTTTGATCTTTCAGGCTGGTCGCTGAGCATTCTGAGCTATGGCATCGGCGTGGTGCTTTTGTTGTTGCTGGATGCCGCGCTGATCTACGGATTGTCGCTTGATCGTGCCCCGGCGCTTGGGCTTTCACTTGCGGCGGTCGGGCTGATCTATCTGCCGGTGCGCGGGCGGCTGGCGCAAAGAATGCGCGGCGATTTTGCCATTCCCGTTGAAACCCTGTTTGCCCGCGTGACCGGGATTGCGCAGGTGCTCGATCCGGCTGACCGGGTCGCGCTGCTGCGTGATTTCTGGCACGAACTCTTCAACCCGCTGTCGATCACCCCGCTTTACGGCGAAAGGCCCGACACCGCACTGCACGATAACGGCGCGGGCCTGACGCTGAGTGCCGTGCATCTGGCGCCGGCGCTGCGGCTTGAGTGGGCGCGGGGTGGGCGACGCCTTTTTTCATCAGCCGATTTGGAAAAGGCGCGTTCGATCAACGCGTTGATCGACACCAGCATTAGGGCGCAGCAAAGTTATCTTGAGGCGATCACCACCGAACGCGCCCGCATCAACCGTGACATGCACGACAATATCGGCGTGCTCTTGCTCAGCGCGCTTCATACTTCGGCTGTGGGGCGCAAGGATCAACTGATCCGCCAGACCCTGACAGACCTGCGCGAGATCATCTCCAACCTCGATCAGTCCAGCCGGAAGCTGTCGCTGCTGCTTGCCGATCTGCGTGCCGAAATCGTTGATCTGTTCGAGGCCGCGGGTATCCAAATTGATTGGCACGACGGGACCGATCAGGATGTCTCGCTGGACTCGCACACAGTGCATACGGTGCGCGCCATATTGCGGGAAGGGGCCAGCAACGTTGTGCGCCATGCAAACGCAAGCAAGGTTGCGGTCACCATCGCTGACACGAATACGCGGCTGGAAATCACGCTGCGCGACAATGGTCAGGGGTTCAACCCCGACATCCGCCACACCGGTCAGGGTTTTGGCAACATTTCCGCAAGGATCGAGGCCGCAGGCGGGCAGTTCACAGTATCGTCCAAGGCCGCCGGCACGGTGATTTCCGCAAGCATGCCTCTGCATCGGGCGGTGGCATGAAAAACATCCTGATTGTCGAGGACAACACGGAAGCGCGCCGCTGGCTGGGCGAGATGGTGGCCGAAACCTACCCCGATGCCCGGATCAGCTTTGCCGAATCCGTCCGCGCCGCCTCAAAGTACCAGAGCCTGCCATGCGATCTTGCGCTGATTGATCTGGGCCTGCCCGACGGGTCGGGGCTTGCCGTTCTGCGGATGGTTGACGCCGGAAATCCGGGTGCAATCAAGGTTGTGACCACCGTTATGGCCGACGATGCCAGCATCGTGGCGGCCCTTTCTGCCGGGGCGGACGGCTATCTGCTGAAGGAAACCGACAGCGCGGTCTTTCGACGGCAACTTACCCAGTTGTCGCTGGGCGTGCCCGCAATCTCGCCCGCGGTGGCCCGGCGCATCATGGAACATTTCCGCCTGACCGGACCGACTGCCGCAGTTGACGCCACCCTGACCGCACGCGAAGCGCAGGTTCTGGGCCTGATTTCGCGGGGGTTGCGCAATGCCGAGGTTGCCGCCGACATGGGCATCGCGGAAAGCACCGTCGCAAGTTACATCAAGATCATCTATCGCAAGCTGGGCATCGGCTCGCGCGCCGAGGCCGCTTGGCACGCCAGCCGCCTTGGCCTGCGCGGCGGGAACGACAGTGCCGACTGACTGATACTTTGCGTGCGGTCCGCGCCCGACATGATGTGTAGCCCCGCGTTGTCAGACCCGCTCCAGAGCGATTGCAATGCCCTGTCCGACGCCAATGCACATCATCGACAAGGATCGCCTGCCGCCCGAGATCGCCAGTTCAAGCGCTGCGGTTCCGGTAATCCGCGCGCCAGACATGCCCAGTGGATGGCCCAGCGCGATTGCGCCACCGTTCGGGTTGATGCGCGCATCGTTGTCGGCGATCCCCAGGGCGCGCAACGTGGCCAGGCCCTGAGATGCAAATGCCTCGTTGATCTCGATCACGTCAAAATCTGCTTCATTCAAACCCAGTCGTGCCATCAGCCTGCGACTGGCCGGTACTGGACCAAAGCCCATGATGCGTGGCGCGACCCCCGCCGTTGCCCCGCCAAGCACCCGCGCTATCGGCGTCAGCCCGTGTTTCAGCGCCCCTTTGGCCGAGGCAAGGATCAAAGCCGCCGCGCCGTCGTTGACCCCGCTGGCGTTCCCTGCCGTCACCGACCCGTTCTTGCGAAACGGCGTGTCCAGTTTCGCCAAAGCCTCCAGCGTGGTGGTGCGCGGATGTTCGTCCCGGTCCACGACCAGCGCGCCACCTTTGCGTTGCGCGATGGTGACCGGGGCAAGTTCCGCGGCCAGTCGCCCATTGGATTGCGCAACCGAAGCGCTGCGTTGCGACCGCAGCGCGAAAGCATCCTGATCGGACCGCGAGATGCCGAAATCTTCGGCCACATTCTCGGCCGTTTCCGGCATTGACTCGATACCATAGCCTGCCTTCATCTGCGGATTGACGAAGCGCCAGCCGATCGTGGTGTCGAAAATCTCGGCGTTGCGGCTAAAGGCGGCGTCGGCCTTTGGCATGACAAAAGGTGCGCGGGACATGCTTTCGACGCCGCCCGCGATCATCAGATCCGCCTCGCCCGCCCTGATCTGTCGTGCCGCCACCAGCACGGCATCCATGCCCGATCCGCACAAGCGGTTGATCGTGGTGCCGGGCACCGACACCGGCAGTCCGGCCAGAAGGGCCGACATGCGCGCAACATTGCGGTTGTCCTCGCCGGCCTGATTGGCACAACCAAGAATCACATCCTCCAACGCCTCCCAATCGACGCCTGGATTGCGCGCCATCAGGGCACGCAGCGGCACAGCCCCCAGATCGTCGGCGCGCACCGACGCAAGGCTGCCGCCGAACCGGCCTATGGGGGTGCGAATATAGTCGCAGATGAACACATCGGTCATATCAAAGCTCCGGCACGGAATGGTCGGCCACAGGTCCGCCCGGATGCAGAATGGTTCCGGTCATGGCTTGCAGCGCTTCATGGGTCATGGGCGACAGTCTTTCACGCAAAATGCGCTTGCCGTCCATGATGTCGATCATCGCAAGCCCGGCTCGCCAGACCAGTTGCAATTCGATCTGATCCGCCAGGGGACGCGGCATTTGACTCGCATGGCCTTCTCGTCCAGACCTTAAGTAATTCGTGCTGCCGACCGGCCCGAAGGATGAACAGGCGGCAAATGATCGCCTGAAAACCGAAACACTGCGACAAGGAGAAAAGACAGATGAGAAACTCGATGAAATCGTGGCTGTTTGGCGTTTCGGCGTCACTGATGCTCGCCGGGGCCGCACAAGCCGAAAGCATCATTATCGGCCACTTCGGCAACCCGACGCCCATGCAACTGCTGTCAACGTCGGATGCGTTGAAAACGGCGACCGGCTGGGATGTCGAATGGCGCAAGTTTGATGCCGGAACCGACGTTATCGCCGCCATGGCATCGGGCGACGTGGTGCTGTCCGAACTGGGGTCTTCGCCTGTGGCGATTGCCGCAAGTTCGGGTGTTGATCTTCAGTTGATCGGCTATTCCGACGTGATCGGCACGGCAGAATCGCTGATTGCCCACGAAGGTTCGGGCATCACTTCGGTTACCGATCTGAAGGGCAAGCGCATCGGCGTTCCTTTGGGCTCGACCGCGCATTTCTCTTTGATGGGGGCGCTGCAGCATGAAGGTATCGCGGAAAGCGATGTAACCATCATCGGCATGAAGCCAGACCAGATCGCAGCCTCGTGGGATCAGGATGCGATTGATGCAGCCTGGATCTGGCAGCCGGTTCAATCCGAGTTGCTGAAGAACGGAACACTGATCATCGGCGCCGATGAGGTCGCGTCGTGGGGTTTTCCGACCTATGACGGTTGGGTGGTGAACGGTGCCTGGGGTCAGGAACACAAGGCCGAAGTTGTGGCCTTCCTGAAAGAGGTCGACAAGGTGAACAAGGCATACCTCGCCGATCCGGCCGCCTGGACTGTGGATTCGGCCGAAGTGAAGGCGCTTGCCGCTGCAACCGGTGCCGATCCGGCGCAAGTGCCCGATATCCTGAAAGGGTTCACGTTCCTGCCGATGGCCGAACAGACCTCGGCAACCTGGCTGGGCGGTGCTGCGGCCACCATCAAGGGAACCGCCGATTTCCTGAAAGCCGCTGGCCGGATCGACGCGGTCGTTGATGACTACGGCCCCTTCGTCAACCCGGAGTTTGCGGCCGAAGCGGCGAAGTAATCCGCACATCTTCAGCCCGCCCCAGCGTTGGGGCGGGCCATCGGGGACAGTGATCTTGGAGAGAGAATGGCGCTGACAGTTGACAACGTTTCGGTGGTGTATCCAGCCGCCGACCGCCGACCGCCGGTTGAAGCCCTTAGCAAAATCAACCTGACGATAGACAACGACGATTTCGTTGTGGCGCTGGGCGCATCGGGTTGCGGAAAATCGACCCTGCTGAACCTGATCGCAGGGTTTCTGGCACCAACAGATGGTCTTCTGACCCTGGACGGGCAAAAAGTGCTGGGTCCGGGTGCAGATCGGGCGGTCGTGTTTCAGAAACACGCGCTGCTTCCCTGGCTGAACGTTCTGGACAATGTGGCCTTTGGATTGAAGATTCAGGGCGTTGCAAAGGAACAGCGCTACAAGGTGGCCAACAAGTTCGTGGGGCTTCTGGGCCTTGACGGATTTCAGGATTCTTCGGTCTACAAACTTTCGGGCGGCATGCAGCAACGGGTGGGCATTGCGCGCGCGCTGACCTGCGACCCCAAGGTTTTGTTGATGGATGAACCTTTGGGCGCGCTGGATGCGCTGACGCGTGAGAAGGCACAAGAACTGATCCTGAACATATGGAATACCACCCATAAATCGGTGTTCTTCATCACCCACAGCGTCGAAGAGGCGCTGTTCATGGGCACCAAGCTTATCGTCATGTCGCCGCGCCCCGGCCGGATCACCAACACGTTCGAATTGCCGTTTTCCCGTCAGTTTCTGTCTGGCGTTTCGGCGCGACAGGTCAAAGCCTCGCCAGAGTTCATTCAACTGCGTGAAGAGGTTCTGAAAATCATCTTCGCCGACGAGGAGGCCGCAGCATGACAGACAAACCTCTTGGCCTGATCGCGCGTCTGTCACGCGCAAGGCCGACCAAGCCGGGCGAAACATATGGCGTTCCGGGCCAGGGAAACACGCTTTGGCTGTCGTTGGGGTCGATTGCGTTCTTTTTTGCGATCTGGTGGTTTGTGACGGCAATGGGGTGGGTAAAGCCGCTGTTCGTGCCTTCTCCCATGGCAATCGTCAGCAGGTTCATCAGCATCTGGAATGAAGGGTTCACGGGGACGCCGTTTCTGGAACATGTGCAGATTTCGACGTTCCGGGTGTTTGGTGCTTTTGCACTGGCCTGCATCATCGGGCTGCCGTTGGGCCTCGCGATGGGAATGAGCCCGGTGATGAGCGGGATTTTTGATCCGCCGATTGAATTCTACCGCCCCATTCCGCCTTTGGCCTATCTGCCGCTCATGATCATATGGTTCGGCATTGGCGAGACGTCCAAGGTTCTGCTGATCTTCCTTTCGGTTTTTGCGCCGGTCGTTCTTGGCGCGCGCTCTGGCGTCAAATCGGCCGCAATCGAGCAGATTCACGCTGCCTATTCCTTTGGCGCAACACGCTGGCAAGTGATGCGCCATGTCATCTTTCCGTCAGCCTTGCCCGAGATACTGACGGCGATGCGCATCGGCATCGGTTTTGGCTGGACCACGCTCGTCGCCGCAGAAATGGTCGCGGCAACCAAGGGCCTTGGCTACATGGTGCTGACCGCCAGCCAGTTCTTGCAGACACCGGTTGTCATCATGGGTATCTTCATCATCGCAATCATCGCCTTTGCGTTTGATTTGCTGGTGCGTTTCCTGGAGCGCCGTCTGGTGCCCTGGAAGGGTAGAATGTGAAGGCTGGCCCCCGGGCTGGCCTTTGCCAAGACCGCGGATCAAGAGAGGGTTTTGCGCGCCTGGATGGATTGGCAAGGCCAATCGGCCAAGCCCGTCACCACGATCAGCGCAAGCGGTGCGGGCGATCGGGTCCATGGATGCGATCCCTTGCACATCAGAATGATCGCTGGATCACAGACCCTCAATGCGCAAACGGCATCTCAAGCGGCGTATATGTTCCTGGGAACATGAAACAATCGTAAGCCTACGGTGAGGGCCGTCTTGAGCGGATTTCTCTTGGTCGGCTATCGAGTGTCCGTATGGACGCACACGAAGACACCCCCCGCATTCAGGTTTTGTCGGTTTCCGATACGGGTCGCCGTCGTCGGTGGACGGATG
>JBGSRQ010000407.1:0-1985 GCA_041737515.1 Rhodobacterales bacterium
CGATGACCAGCAGATCGCAGAATGCAAAGGCCTGTTCGTAAGGTGCCGTGTCATGCTTGCCCGAAAGGCTGCCCAGACCGGCGGCGCGGCGGATCATCGGCTCATACAACCCCTCCCAAAAGGCGCGCGGCCACATGAACGTCTTGTAGTAAAACCCGGCACTCAGGAACGGGGCCGCAAGGTCGTTAATCGACAAAAGGTCGTATTTCAGGCTGGGCCAGCGGTTCTGGCTTTGTGCGGTCAGGCCTTCGAAAATCTCTTGCACGGTGGCGCGGATGTTGGGCGTCTGCTGACCGTCCTCCAGAATTTCGACCAGCGCGTTCGGTTCCTCCGATCCCGCGGTCAGCACGCCGCGCGGGCGGTGGTACTTGAAGCTGCGCCCGACCATGCGAACGCCGTTCGCCATAAGCGCCGAGGACAAGGTATCGCCCTTGAAGCCCACATATTCGCGCCCGTCGAACCGAAAGCCCACGGGCGCGGCAACGTCGATCAGACCGTGACCATCAATCCTCATGCCTTGGCCCCTTTCAGATCGGCCACCAGTTCCACAGCGCCAATTGCATGGGTCACGGTGTTACGGTGAATGCGCAGCCACTGCGCGCAGCCGGACTCGTGATACCACAGATCGACCGTCTCGCCCGCCGGATTGTCACGCAGATGCAGGTAGTTATCCCACCCCGTTGCATCCTCGGTCGCAGGCCGGGTCAGGTAATCCTCGGCGCCCATGTAATAAAACTCGCGCCGGTCGCGGGGGCCACAGAGAGGACAGGTGATGCGCATTTACGGAGCCTCGCAGGAAGAAAGCGTCAGGAATGGATGGTCGTAAAGCCTCACGTCGATGCTGCCGCCAGACGCAACAAAGCCGTTTGCCGTCCTGTTCGAACAAAGATACACTGCGGCATATTTCGGATCGGGCTTTGGCCCACCAATAGCGGGCTCCGCAATGACCATCCGCCCGTCTGTCGTTGCAAGCGCAGATATGAGTCTCATTGCGCGCAGATCAACAGGCATCTCGCGCGCCAATTCTGCGGCGACTTCTGTTCCGGGCTTGCACAGACCGGCAAGGGTTTCGGTCGTCGGGCATCCTGCCAGGGCCGGTCCGGCAGCACCGGTGCAACACACAAGGAGGATTGAAGATGCGCGCATGATCAATGCAGGTTATGCTGGCTGCCGGTGCCTTCTTCGTCCAGCAGATGTCCGGTCTCAAAACGGTTCAGCCGGAAACGGCGGGCAACGGCGTGCGGCTCTCCGGTGGCCATCAGATGCGCCATGCACCAGCCCGAGGCCGGCACCGCCTTGAACCCGCCGTAGTTCCAGCCGCAGTCGATGAACAACCCCTCCACATGCGTCTTGTCGATGATAGGGCTGCCGTCGGGCGTCATGTCCATGATCCCGCCCCACGACCGCAGAATCTTGGCACGGCCAATCATCGGCATCAGGGTCATGCCAGCTTCAAGCACATGTTCCAGCATCGGCAGGTTCCCGCGCGAGGCATAAGAAGTATAGAAATCCAGATCGCCACCGAACACAAGGCCGCCCTTGTCGGACTGGCTGATGTAGAAATGGCCCATCCCGAAACTGACAACATGGTTGATCACGGGCTTCAGCCCTTCTGACACAAAGGCCTGCAGGATGTGGCTTTCCACCGGCAGGCGCATCCCCGCCATCGCTGCCACCTGACCCGAGCGGCCCGCCACGATGATCGCCACCTTCCCGGCACGGATCGGCCCGCGCGTCGTCTGCACGCCCTTGGCGACACCGTTCACGATGTCGATGCCCGTCACCTCGCAGTTCTGGATCAGATCAACGCCGCGCTGGTCAGCCCCGCGCGCATAGCCCCAGGCCACCGCATCATGCCGCGCCGTGCCGCCGCGTCGGTGCAGCAAACCGCCGTAGATCGGAAAGCGCGTCTGCTCGAAATCCAGATAGGGCAGATGCTTGCGCACCCCCTCGCGGTCCAGGAGTTCGGCATCATCGCCCTGATT
>JBGSRQ010000446.1:0-4485 GCA_041737515.1 Rhodobacterales bacterium
CGCGGTGCGTCCAGTCTGCCGCAGCCGTCTGACCGGGCAGCGAGATCGGCACCGACTGGTTGGCAAACACGGCCCCGCCATCACCCTGCAGCGGCTTGCCCTCTTCGGGCAGGCTGGCCTCAAGCGGGGTGCGGACATTGAACCGCTCGCCCGGCAGGATCAATTCCTTTTTGGCGCAGGCCGTGCCAAGGCACAGGGCCATCAGCCCAAGGGCCGCTGTTGTCCGTTTTACCCGCATCATTCCCCTGCCCCGATCCTTGTCTTGGCCCCGCAGCCTAACCCGCCTGCGTCTCGCCGCCCAGAACCACAATCATCTGCGTCGCCCGTCCGCGCAAGCCCTGCGGCGCATCCTGATCTTCGGTCAGCGCGCGCAGGCGTTTGAGCGCCGCATCGGTATCACCCGCTTCCAGATCAAGATAGGCCATCTGCTCCACCGCAAGCGGGCGATAGGGGCGGCCTGCCACGGCAATCGCGTCCAGCGCCGCGCGCCTGTCGGCAATCGGCATGTCGGCACCGGCGACGATCACCCGGCGCAGCACAGCCAGATCATGGTACAGCGGTGGAAGGCTTGCATCGGCGATCACCTTGTCAAGTGCGGCAAGGCTTGCCGTCTTGTCCGACACCGGATCGCTGGACAACAAAAGGTTCAGGACCGCCGACTGTTCACCCACCGCAGGCACGGCCGCGAGGGCGGTCTGCCGCGCTTCGGGCGTGGTCTGATCCAGTGCTGCAGAGACAGCATCACCAAAGGCCTGCGCCCGGGCCGTAGCCTGCGCCTTGGTCCATTCGCTGTAGGCCGCACCGCCCACCGTGGCCAGAACGATGGCAACGCCGATCCAGCCGTATTTGCGGAACAAATGGAAAAGACGGTCGCGGCGGACCTCTTCGGTGACTTCTTCGATGAAACTGTCGGGGTTGCTCACGCGGCGTCTCTTTCATTCTTTGGCCCTGTCTTACACGCAG
This sequence comes from Rhodobacterales bacterium, assembly GCA_041737515.1. Taxonomy (GTDB): domain Bacteria; phylum Pseudomonadota; class Alphaproteobacteria; order Rhodobacterales; family Rhodobacteraceae; genus JBBQZP01. The sequence continues at coordinate 964 of JBGSRQ010000446.1, forward strand.
GTGCCCCGCCTTGCAAACCCCTGCCAGCCGGGCTGTTCTGGACGCGATCTCTGCCAGCACTGTTTCCGAATTGTAACCAATCACGGCGAAATGGTCAGGATTGGATCAATTTTTAGCCATAATCGCGGGGCATATCTGTTTTGAATTCGCGCGTTCCGGGAAAGCCAAGCAGATGGATATGATGATAGCCGCCTATGCCCTGATGTTTGCAGGCTTTCTTGGCCTTGACGCCGGGTTGCTCAAGCCCGGCAGCGGTGATGAGGGCGACGATGCGGCACCCCAGAAAGACCCGCAAGACACGCTTGTTGACGGTGCGTCCGACAGTGGCGACGATCTGTTTGATGCCGATGACTTCAATCAAGTCATCGGCGGCACGGCGGGCGACGACGACCTTACTGCCGGGGAACACGCAAGCCTCGCGTGGTTTCTGGATAATGGCAACGATACGCTGGACGCATCCGAAGGCGACGACTGGGCCGAGGGCGGCAACGGCGACGATCACATGATGATGCGCGAAGGTCACGATACCGTTCTGGGCGGCACCGGTGACGATACGATCGACGCTGGCATCGGCTTTGACCTCGGCTCTGGCGGCAGCGGCGAAGACTGGCTTGCCGGCAATGGCGGCAACGACACGTTGAGTGGCGATGAGGGTGACGACACGGTTTTGGGCGGCAGCGGGTCTGACCGGATCTATGGCGATGACGGCAATGATTACCTCTCGGGCTTTGCGCATGATCAGGCAAGCTCTGATGACCCAGGCACGGCCGACAGCACCGATACCCTGTTTGGCGGCGCCGGCAACGACACGCTGTTGCTGGGCAGCGGTGACAGCGGCACAGGCGGCGATGGCGGGGACCAGTTCCAGATCGCCATGCAGGGCGACCCGACACTGGGCGTCAGCCAGATCACCGATTACAACGCGGGCGATACGATTGTGCTGAACTATCCGCACAGCACCGATGCGCAGGGCCACGACGTTGTGCCCGATTTTACGGTGGCGAAATCGGCGTCGGGCACCAGCAGCATCATCTATGCCAATGGCACGCCGGTGGCCGAGGTGATGGGGGCCAAGGCGCTGAAGCTTTCGGACCTGCTGCTGATCGCGGCTTAGGCGGCTATTCGGCGGCTTCGGCGGCCTCTTCCTCTGACGACTGGCGCGCCCACATCGCAGCATAGCGCCCGCCTGCAGCCAGAAGCACCTCGTGCTTGCCTTCTTCGACCACGCGACCCTGTTCCAGAACCACGATCCGGTCGGCATCGGCGATGGTGGAAAGCCGGTGCGCGATGGTGATCACACTGCGGCCCACGCCCATATCCAGAAGGCTATCCTGAATGTCACGCTCGGTCTGGGTGTCCAATGCGCTTGTCGCCTCGTCCAGGAGCAGGATGGGCGGGTTCTTCAAAAGCGTGCGTGCGATTCCCACGCGCTGCTTTTCGCCCCCCGAAAGCTTCAGGCCCCGTTCGCCCACCGTGGTTTCATAGCCATCGGGCAGCGACAGGATGAAATCGTGGATTTTTGCTGCGCGTGCGGCATCCTCGATCTCGGCCCGTGTGGCCTCGGGGCGACCGTAGGCAATGTTGTAATAGACGGTGTCGTTGAACAGGACCGTATCCTGCGGCACCACCCCGATGCGCGCGTGCAGCGAGGTTTGCGTGATGTCGCGCACATCCTGCCCGTCGATGCGCACCGCACCGCCTGTCACATCATAAAACCGGAACAACAGCCGCCCGATGGTCGATTTGCCCGACCCCGAAGGCCCGACCAGCGCCACCCGCTCACCGGGGCCGACGCGGATGGTCACACCTTTCAGGATCTGACGCTCGGGATCATAGGCGAAATGCACATTGTCAAACATAACCTCGCCGCCGCCAATCTTCAACGCGGGTGCGCCGGGTTTGTCCGTTACCTCGGCAGGCTGGCCCAAAAGCCCGAACATCTCGCCCATATCCACCAAAGCCTGGCGGATTTCGCGGTAAACGGTGCCCAGAAAGTTCAACGGCAGCGTGATCTGGATCATGTAGGCGTTGACCATCACGAAATCGCCGACAGTCAGCACCCCCGACTGAACACCCCGCGCGGCCATCACCATCACGATGACCAGACCGCAGGTGATCAGGAACGACTGCCCGATGTTCAGCATCGACAGCGATTGCCCGGTCTTGACTGCCGCCACTTCATACTTGCCCATCGCGCTGTCGTAACGGCCCGCCTCGCGCGCCTCGGCCCCGAAATACTTGACGGTCTCGAAGTTCAGCAGGCTGTCAATGGCCTTCTGGTTGGCGTCGGTATCCTGATTGTTCATCTCGCGCCGGATGCGCACCCGCCATTCGGTAACCTTGAACGTAAAGGCCACATAAAGCGCGATCGTCAGCACCAGAACCGCCATATACCAAAAGCCGAACAGCGTGGCGAAGATCACCGACACCATGATCAGTTCCAAAAACAGCGGCCCGATGGAAAAGAGCAAGAAGCGCAACAGGAAATCCACGCCTTTCACGCCTCGTTCGATCACGCGGGACAGCCCACCCGTCTTGCGGGTAATGTGATAGCGCATCGACAGGCGGTGAATATGCGTGAACGTCTCAAGCGCAAGTTTGCGCAGGGCGCGCTGGCCCACACGCACAAAGACCAGATCGCGGATTTCGGCCAGCCCGACCGACCCCAGCCGTGCAAGGCCATAGGCGACCGTCAGACCCACCGCGCCAAACGCCAGCATCACCTCGCGGCTGGGTGCCACGCCCGCCAGATGATCAACGGCGGCCTTGTAAAAGAACGGGGTGGATACCGAAATCAGCCGTGAGACAATCAGCAGCACCATCGCCAGCACGACGCGGCGTTTGACCCAATTCTCGCCCTCGGGCCACAGATAGGGTCCGACGCGGCGGATGGTGTTCCAGCCGTTGGCTTCAGTCCGGGAGGCGTCGGCCGATGTGACCGAAGTTGTTACCTTGCGCATATCTGCCCTGCTTGTTCAGGCCATACCTAAGCCGCGCCCACCCAAAGGACCAGAGCGAAACCGGGATTACCTTGCACCAAACCCAAGCGGCGAAAGGCTGAGCGCAGTCAGATCAAGCCCCACAGCCCCCGTCGCCTGCAAAAGACCGGCGTCCAGCGTGACCAGATTGGCGGGGGTGGCCTTCAGCCCTTCATAAGCCGCACTTGCCATCACGGTCCGCAACAGCAACTCGTCCGCAAACTCTTGCCGCATGGAATTGGTCGCCTGCGCGAAAATGCCGTTCGCACCCAGCGCCGCCTTGATCTGCGCGCGCACGCCCTGCAATGCGGCGGGATCGGGGTCGCCGTCGAACCGGTTCAGGATCATCCACGCATTCACCAACCACAATGTCAGTGCATCGGTCAGGTCTTCGGTATTCACCCCAAGCCGCGCGCCTTCGGCCTTGATCAGCGCGAAAAGATCATTCTCAGCGGCAAGTGTGCGCAACGCGTCACCGTCCGGCGCGCTGACTCTCGAAAGTTCGCGGGCCAGCCGGTCGATGACCGCGGCGCGAATATCGGCG
>JBGSRQ010000485.1:0-9043 GCA_041737515.1 Rhodobacterales bacterium
GTGAACGGTGCCGCTGCTGCGGTTGGCGATGCCGCCTCTGCTGCTGGCGACGCTGCGGGTGCCACCTCAGACGATGCGATGGCAGCGCTTGATCCCGCCACTTTCGATGCGGTCAAGGTCAAGGCGATGATCGACGGATCAGCGCTGAACGATCTGACCAAGACCACGCTCAAAGCCCAGGTGGACAACGCCGCCGCCAACCCCGATCTGGTTGAGGCCACGGTGACGGCGATCAAGGGCGCGCTGGGGCTTTAGCCCTGACGATCAGATGAAGAACGCCGCGCAAGCATCTGCTGCGCGGCGTTTTTCATGCGGATTGGATTATCATATGCCGTCGCCGACAAAGGCCTTTTCAACCACATACTCCAGCGGTTCGGAATTGGCGCCTTCGCGCAGGCCAAATCCTTCGAGCACCGCCTTCACATCGACGTTTAACGCAAGCGATCCGCATACCATCGCGCGGTCGGATGCTGGGTCCATCGGGGGCAGGCCAAGGTCGGCAAAGACCTTGCCACTGGTCAGATTGTCGGTGATCCGGCCCATGTGCGCGGATGTTTCGCGCGTGGTCGTGGGGTAATAAAGCAGTTTTCCCGCCACCATCCCGCCGATCAGCGGATCGCTTGCCAACCCTTCGATCAAAGCCCGGCCATACGCCAGTTCGGCCACCTCGCGGCAGGTGTGCATCATGATGATCTGGTCAAACTTCTCATACGTTTCGGGGTCGCGCATCAGGCTGGCAAAGGGCGCAATGCCGGTGCCTGTGGCCAGCATCCACAGCCGTTTTCCCGGCAACAGCGCGTCATGCACCAGCGTGCCCACGGGCTTGGGGCGCAGAATGATCTCATCGCCGGGCTGGATATGTTGCAGGCGCGAGGTCAACGGGCCGTCGGGCACCTTGATCGAATAGAACTCCAGCTCGTCATCCCAGTTGGGCGAGGCGATCGAATAGGCGCGCAGCAAGGGCTTGCCGGTTTCCCCCATCAGGCCGATCATCACGAATTCGCCCGATCGAAAGCGCAGGCTGGCAGGGCGCGTCACGCGGAAGGAAAACAGCCGGTCGGTCCAGTGTTTTACCGATGTCACGGTCTGGGCATCGGGCAGGGTGATCTTGGTGGCGGGCGAAGTCACGGGGCGTTGCTCGGTCATCATTGGGTCCGTTCTGAACTACAACGGCCAGCCCGTCAGGGCCAGCCGTTTATGCAGGGCAAGAAGTGCGGGATCAGGCGCGCAGGCGCGACTGGTAATCGTTTGCCGTCCAGTCGGCGCGGTATTGCCATTGCGCCTCGGGCTGGCGGGTGGCCAGATCATCGCTGATTTCCACCTCGTCAAAACCGGTGCGGCGCGCCATGGCGTATTGGTCGGCAATCACATGCCCCATCGCGCGCAAGCGTCCCTGATACCCCATCATCCGAAGGCGCCGGGCAATGGTAAAACCGCGACCGTCGCTGAACGACGGAAAGGCAACGCGGATCAGGCCGATATTGCCGAAATGATCCTTCAGGACCGCGGGATCGTCGGTGCTGGCAAGATCGATCGCGCCCTGATGTTCGGCAAGATCGGCCAGCGCGACCGGAGTTGACGGAAATGTGGCGACCGAAAAGCCTGCATCGGTGACAAGAATGCTCATGCTGTGTGTCCTTGTGAAACGGGAGCCGGTGAAACGGGGCCGCGCACGGCGCTTCCGTTGGTGAAATGAATACCACATTCGCTTTTTTTGCTTCCTCGCCAACGGCCTGCGCGGGGGTCTTCGCCTGGATTGACCGCTGTTGTGCATGGCGCGCAGCCGATCGACGGATAGCCCTTTGCGACCAGCGGATGGCGCGGCAGGCGGTTGTTGACGAAATAATCCTCCAGATCGCCGCGATCCCAATGGGCCAACGGATTGATCTTCAGGCGCACGTCGCCTTCGGCCTCGAAAAACTCGATAGTGTGGCGGGTCTGCCCCTGATAGCGCTTGCGCCCGGTGATCCAGCCGTCAAAGCCGCGCAGGGCACGTTCCAGGGGTTCGGTCTTGCGCAGCGCGCAGCAACTGTCAGTGCTGAATTTGTGCAGGGTGCCGTCGGGATCGTCGAAATCAAGCTGTGCCGCATCGGCGGTGATGGTACGGATATCGGTCAGGCGCAGTTTTTCAGCCAGTGTTTGCTGGTAGGCAAGGGTTTCGGGGAACAGCATCCGGGTGTCGACAAACAGCACCGGCGTGGCCGGGGCGATCACCGAAACAAGGTGCAGAAGGACCACTGACTCCGCGCCAAAGCTGGAAACCAGTGCCACCCGCCCGACCTGCGGATCGGCCAGTGCACGCTCCAGCACCGCCGTAGCACCGTGATGGCGGTAGCGGTCGTTCAGATCGGCGACCAGCGTGGCCAGGGGCGACAGGACGGGGGTTTCAAGCGGCATCCGGCGCCCCTTCCGGGTAAAGGGCGGCCTTGAACGGGGCCGCACCAAGACGGCGGTAGGTCTGCAGAAATGTCTCGTCCGCCGCCTTGCGCTGTTCAAGATATGCGTGGATCAGGCGTTCGACAGCGGGCACAATCTCGTCATAGGCAAAGCCGGGGCCTGCGCGTTCACCGATGGCAGCGGTCTCGGTGCCATCGCCGCCCAGCGTGATCTGATAGTTTTCGACCCCCGCCCGGTCCAGCCCCAGAATGCCGATATGGCCGACATGGTGGTGCCCGCAGGCGTTGATGCAGCCCGAAATCTTGATCTTCAGCGCGCCGATGTCGTGCTCCAGCTTCAAATCGTCAAACCGCGTCGCGATCTTTTGCGCCACAGGGATCGAGCGCGCTGTGGCCAGCGCGCAGTAATCCATGCCGGGGCAGGCGATAATATCGGAAATCAGGCCAACATTCGCCGTTGCCAGACCCACCTTCTGCAAGGCCGCGTGCAAGGCCGGAAGCCCCGATCTGTGCACATGCGGCAGGATCACGTTCTGTTCGTGGCTTATCCTGATCTCGGAATGGCCAAGGCTTTCAGCGACATCCGCAATGACGCGCATCTGGTCGGACGAGGCGTCGCCAGGGGTCGCGCCGTGGGCTTTCAGGCTGACGGTGACAATGGCGTATTGCGGGTTACGATGGGCGGCAATGTTGGTGTCGACCCAGGCGCGGAACACCGGGTCGCTGGCATAGGCCAGGTCACAGGCGCCGGTCGGGGCATCGCGGAAGGCGGGAGTGGCGAAGGCTTCCTCGATGTCGGCAAGCAGGGTCTGATCGTTGCCGCCGAACAGCGGACGCAACTGTGCAAAGCGTTCCTCGATCATGCGCGTCATCTCGGCGGCACCGGTTTCAAACACGGTGATCTTGATGCGGGCCTTGTATTTGTTATCGCGCCGGCCCAGCGTGTTGTAGACGCTCAGAACAGCCTCGACATACGGCAGAAGGTCGGCTTTCGGCAGGAAATCCCGCACCGTGACGCCGATCATGGGCGTGCGCCCAAGGCCGCCGCCAACGATAACCTCGAACCCCGGCTCGCCCGCCGTGTTGCGCACCATGCGCAGGCCGATGTCATGCGCGCGCGTTACGGCGCGGTCATTCGGGCTGCCGGTGATGGCGATCTTGAACTTGCGCGGCAGGAACTGGAATTCCGGATGGTCGCTGGACCATTGGCGCAGCAGTTCGGCGACAGGGCGGGGGTCTTCGATCTCATCTGCCGCGGCACCTGCGAAATGGTCGGCGGTAACGTTGCGGATGGTGTTGCCCGAGGTCTGGATGGCGTGCATCTGCACATCGGCCAAAGCGGCCAGAATGGCGGGCACATCGGGCAGTTTGGGCCAGTTGAACTGAATGTTCTGGCGCGTGGTGAAGTGGCCATAGCCCTTGTCCCACCTGTCGGCGATCAGGGCAAGCTGGCGCATCTGGCGCGGGCTGATCGTGCCGTAGGGAATGGCCACGCGCAGCATGTAGGCGTGCAATTGAAGGTAGAGTCCGTTCATGAGGCGCAGGGGGCGGAATTCCTCTTCCGTCAGGCTGCCGTCGATGCGGCGCGCGACCTGATCGGAAAACTGCGCGACACGGGTGCGCACGAAGGATTCGTCGAATTCGGAATAGTCATACATAAGGCGCGTCCACCTGTTTGCCGTGGGCATAGTTCGACGGGCCCCGCGTCCGGAACACTTCGCGGAAATGCGCAGGCTCCGGTCCGTCGGGACCGGGCCGTGCATCGGCAAGATAGGCACCCACGATCGTGCGGCGCTGACTTGCGGCGTGCAGCAGGCGCTCTTCTGCAACGGCTTCATCCTCGATCAGCTCGGCTTCGCGGTGATCCCGGGACCAGCGGTCATCCGCGGTCAGATAGACGACATCGCCTTCCAGCAGAGCGTTGGCGGTGACAACCTTGGGAGTGAAACGGCGGCTCATCGGGGGTGTCCTTCATGCGGGTCTGGCAATACTGGCCCTGTTGGGCGAATTTCTGGCCTCAATATAGGACATTTTTCCTCATATCCGCCAGATCACCTTGCAGATAAGAACATTTGTTCCGATACTGGACCGATGTAGAACAGGGTTCCCCGATTGGAAAGGTTTCACGAATGGCTGTCCGAATGGATGAGATGGACCGGAAAATCCTTGCGGAATTGCAAGAGGATGCGGCCCAGTCGCTGGACGAGATTGCCCGCAAGGTGGGGTCGTCCAAGACGCCGGTCTGGAACCGGATCAAGCGGATGCGCGAGGCCGGGATCATCCTGCGCCAGACCGCACTTCTGGATGCCGAAGCGTTGGGGCTGGAGGCTTGCTTCTTTGTGCTGATCCGCACATCGGAACATGAGGTCGACTGGCAGCGCAAGTTCCTGCACACGCTGCAATCGCGCCCCGAGGTCCTCGAGGCGCACCGGCTGGCGGGAGATATCGACTATATCCTTAAGGTCCGGGTCGCAAATGCGCGGGCCTATGACACGTTCTATCAGGCGCTGATTTCGGAAGTGCGGATCTTCAACGTGACGGCGTTGTTGAGCATGGAGGAGATCAAATCGACGACCGCTCTGCCTTTGTGAGTGCGGAGTGAGTATTTTTGCAAAGATGAAATCGATGGAGCGGCTTGGGGGGGGGGCGGTCAGTCGGCGCGAACCATCAGGTGGCTGAGGCCGTGGAAGTGGTAGGTGTCGGCATAAGCGGGCTGTCCGGTCAGGCGCAGGTTCGGCAGGCGGTTGAACAGGACCGGCAGGGCCAGTTCCATCTCCAGCCGGGCAAGGGGGGCGCCGACGCAGAAATGCAGGCCGCCACCGAAGGCAAGGTTCTGGGCCGGGGCACGGTTCGGGCGCAAGGCGGCGGGGTCGGAGAAGATATCGGGGTCGCGGTTGGCACTCGCAAGCAGAAGGGCCACCTGATCACCGGGCTGGAACCTGTGGCCCAGCACCTCGACAGGTTCGTAGGCGTAGCGGGTGAACATATGCAGCGGTGGATCAAGGCGCAGCAGTTCCTCGACCGTGGCGGCGATCGGATGAGCATCGGGGCGCACACCGGACTGCAGCAGCAGTTTGGCCGCATTGCCGATGGCATGCACCGTTGCCTCGTGACCCGCGTTCAGCAGCAGGATGCAGGTCGAGATCATCTCATCCGTGGTCAGCCGGTCGCCTGATTCCTCGGCTTCGATCAGGTGGGTGATCAGATCATCGGCAGGCGCCGTGCGGCGCGCGTCGATATGGGCGCGCAGGAAGGTCGTGAAGGCGATGGTCGCGGCGACTGCGGCATCCTCTGCTGCGCGGGTGCGGGCGGCCACATACATGCCGACCATCGCGTTTGACCAGACCATCAGATCACGCCACCGGTCTTCGGGCACGCCAAGAAGGCGGGCGATGATGGTGACGGGCAGTCGTTGGGCGAAGGTGGTCAGAAGATCGAAGGGGCCCGTGGGCACGGCGTCGATCAGGTCATGGCAAAGCTGCGTGATCTCTGGCGTCAGCGCGGCAATCCGGCGGGAGGTGAAGGCGCGCAGCACAAGCCTGCGCAGGCGCGTGTGACGGGGCGGTTCCAGTTCAAGCATCGAGTGCGCCTCGACCGCGTAGAACGGGGCCAGATGCGGCGGGACCGGGCGTTGCAGGGGTGCCGGGATTTCGCGGCCAAAGCGGCGATCGCGCAGAATGGCGCTGACGCCGGTGTGGCTGGTGGCGCAGACCATCGCATAATCGGTCCAGTAGAAGAACGGGCCGGACGCGCGGGCGCGGTCGTAGAACGGATAGGGGTTCTGGACGAACTCGGTATCTTTCGGCGATTGATCAAGATGCTGCATCGGCCTGTCGGTCTGCGGCGGCTTTGGGAGAAGATTGCGCGATCACGACCCCGAGTGCCACCACGGCGGCCCCTGCGACCTGTTGCCAGCGCCACTCGCCCCCCAGTGCGAAAACAAAGACCATCACATAGAAGGGCGCCGCGTTGATGTGCATCGAGGCAAGGCCGATGCCCAGTTTTCCCACGGCAATGATCCACAGCACCTGGCTGATCGCCAGCGACAGGATGCCGTAGATCAGCAGGGCGTTCACCTCGCGCAGGCCAATCGCTGTCCACGCCGGATGGGCATAATCAAGTCCGATCATCAAGGCCGCCGCAATGCCGAGGGTGACGGCGGCGCCGGTCAGTGTGATGGCAGTGCGTCCGATCGCGGTGAGGTCTGGAAATGCCGTGACCGTCGCACGCGACCCCCAGGTGAAGGCCAGCACCGAAACAAAGGACAAAAGCGCGCCGATGCCAAAGCCTGCCGTCGCGATTTTCGAGGCATAGGCGACAAGACCGCCCGCAAGGCTGAGCACAAGCCCCAGCACAATACGGCTGGTCAGCTTGCGCCCGTCCAGCACGCATTCCAGCGCGATTCCGATCACCGGCATTGTGGCGGAAATGACGGCCACGGTCACCGCATCGGTCAGGCTTTGGCCCAACACGATCAGAAACGCGCCAAGGCCAAACGCCCCGCCGCCGATCAGCATGCCTTTGCCCCAGGGGGCCGTGCGCACTGCCGTCGCACCATCGACGAGCCACCACAGCGGCAGCAACACCACCGCAGCCATCGCCATGCGCACTGCCGAAAGGGGCAGGGGCTGCAGCGGCCGGATCAGGATGTCTGCCGCAGGCAGACCCGCAGCCCACACCAGCATCGACAGCATGCAGGTCAGGTTGGCCAGCAACATCGGGGCGGGGCGGTTCATTCGGGCATGGCTCGGGGCGGAATGCCCATGGTCGTTATCCGCGATTCGGGGGGGCAGGTCTGTGCGGTTTGCGACTGCTTATGCGTCTGACAGCGCCGCCACGATGGCCCCGAAATCCGCAGCTTTCAGGCTGGCTCCGCCGACCAGTGCGCCGTCAACATCGGGCAGCGCGAAAATCTCGGCGGCATTGGCGGGTTTGACCGACCCGCCGTAAAGCAGGCGCATGCCGGCCGCCGCAGGGCCAAAACGCGCGGTCAACCCGGCGCGCAGAAAGGCATGCACTTCGGCAATCTCGGCCAGGGTGGGCGTGCGGCCCGTGCCGATGGCCCAGACCGGTTCATAAGCAATGACGGTGCTTTGCGCGCTTGCCGCATCAGGGGTGGAGCCTGCAAGCTGCGCGCCGATCACGGCAAGGGTCTTGCCCGCGTTGCGCTGGTCCTCGGTCTCGCCGACGCAGATGATCGCAATCAGGCCTGCGGCAAGGGCCGCCACTGCCTTGGCGCGAACCAGAGCGTCGGCCTCGGCGTGGTCGGCGCGGCGTTCGGAATGGCCAAGGATCACATGGCTGGCCCCGGCATCCTTCAGCATCGCGGCCGAAATATCACCGGTGTGCGCGCCTGTGGTGGCGGTGTGGCAATCCTGTCCGCCGATCTGCAGATTCGAGCCGCGTGCCACCTGGGCCATACGATCCGTCAGCGTGGCGGGGGGGCACAAAAGCATGTCGCAACCGGGTGCGGGGTGGGCGGCGATCAGCGCCGACACTTCGGCCAGGTCGGCTGCGGTGCCGTTCATCTTCCAGTTTCCGGCGGCGAGTTTGCGCATCTTGATCCCCTGCGGTTTGCGCCCTTATGCCAGCGGGGTGGCGCGGGGGAAAGCCTTCAGACGGCGAAATCTCCGGACGGCGAAAGCGCGGGACGCAGAAATATCCCGGCGCTGGAACGACTAGGCGGCGGGCGCGTCCTTGAACTTGATCGATTCGCCGCAACCGCAGGACTCGGCCACATTGGGGTTGCGGAACTTGAATCCTGCCTCCAGCAGCGAGGATTCGTAGTCGATCTCGGTGCCGAACAGGAACATCTGCGCCATCGGCGCAATCATCACCCGCGCGCCGTCCTGTTCTACCGTCTCGTCCATCGGGTTGATGTCGGCGACGTAATCCATGGTGTATTCCATGCCCGCGCAGCCGCCCTTCTTGATGCCGATGCGCAGACCGCTGGCCCCTTTTTGCGCCATCAGACGGCTGATCTGCGCTGCGGCGTTGGGGGTGATGCTGACCGCTTGTTTTCCGGGGATTGCGAACATTTCGATTATCCTTCTTGCGCCTTCAAGATAGGCAGGGCCGGGTGTTGCCTCAAGCCCTTACATGAAGCCCAGTTCCAGCCGCGCCTCGTCTGACATCATGTCCATGCCCCAGGGCGGATCGAAGGTCATGCCGACATTGACCTGTTTGACCCCCGCCACGGGTTCGACCGCATCGGCGACCCAACCCGGCATCTCGCCCGCCACCGGGCAGCCGGGGGCGGTCAGGGTCATCATGATCTCGACCTCGTTTTCAGACGAGATTTCAATCGTGTAGACCAGCCCCAGATCAAAGATGTTGACCGGGATTTCCGGGTCAAAGACGGTGCGGCAGGCTTCTACCACCGTGTCATACAAGGGATGATCGGTGGTCGATGGCTTGATCAGGGGGATGCCCTCGATCTGATCCGTTTGCTGGTTCATCCTCGCCTCACGCGGTTTCCTGACCGAATATATAGGGAATAGGCGGGCAAAGGTCCAGTGCGACGCTCACCTCGGTTGCCTGTCAAGCCGCGCGTGCCGGGCGCAACGCCACGGTTGCCAGCATGATCAGCGCCATCGCTTCCAGCGGCACGGGCAGGAACGGCGTGACCAGCAGGGCCGCGCAAGATC
>JBGSRQ010000497.1:0-2989 GCA_041737515.1 Rhodobacterales bacterium
ATAGCGCAGCACGTTGGCGCCATCCTGCCCGGGAATCCCCGGATCGCGCGGGGCAACGCCGGTGGCAACTACCACTTCGTCAAAGCCGCGCAAGGTTTCCACTCCGGCCGCAGCCCCCAGTCGCACGTCGATGCCCAGCCCCGTCACCATCGTGCGGAACCACGCAACCAGCCCGTGAAACTCCTCCTTCCCCGGCACCTGTTTTGCCAGGTTCAACTGCCCACCCAACTCCGCGGCCTTGTCAAAAATCGTCACCCGATGCCCGCGCCGCGCGGCCACCAGCCCGCACATCAAGCCCGCAGGTCCCGCGCCAACAACCGCCACGGATTTGGTCACATGAGCAGGTGCATAGATCAGTTCCGTCTCATGGCAGGCTTGCGGATTGACCAGACAGGATGAAAGCCTGCCGCTGAACGTGTGATCCAGACAAGCCTGATTGCAGGCAATGCAGGGCGCGATCTGACTGGCCCGGCCAGATGCGGCCTTGGCCACAAAATCAGGGTCCGCCAGAAACGGGCGCGCCATGCTGACCATATCTGCCAGCCCCTCGGCGAGTATGCCCTCGGCCACCTCAGGCGTATTGATCCGGTTCGACGCAATCACCGGCACCGACACCTCGGCCCGCAGCCGCCCCGTCAACCACGCAAATGCAGCGCGGGGCACGCTTGTTGCAATCGTCGGCACACGGGCCTCATGCCAGCCGATGCCGGTGTTCAGAATGGTCGCCCCCGCCGCCTCAACGGCTTTTGCCAGCAGCACAACCTCGTCCCAGGTGGAGCCGTCAGGAACCAGATCAATCAGGCTGATTCGGTAGATCAGGATAAACTCAGACCCCACTGCCGCCCGCACACGGCGCACCACCTCTACCGGCAGCCGCATCCGGTTGGCATATGGGCCGCCCCAACGATCTTCGCGCCGGTTCACATGGCGCACAAGAAACTGATTCAGGAAGTAGCCCTCGCTCCCCATGATCTCGACCCCGTCATAGCCCGCCTCCTGCGCGCGCAGCGCAGCTGTCACCATATCGGAAATCTGCTTTTCAATCCCGGCCTCGTCCAGCGCCAGCGGCACAAACGGCGAGATCGGCGATTTTACCGCCGAGGCCGACACACAGCCTTTGCCATAGGCATACCGCCCGGCATGCAGAATCTGCATGGCAATCCGCCCGCCCGCCGCATGAACGCGGTCGGTCACGATGCGGTGGTTGGCCACGTCCTCGGTCGAATAAAGACCAGCGGCACCGGGAAATACGCCGCCCTCGGTGTTGGGGGCCATGCCGCCGGTCACCATCAGGGCGACACCGCCCTTCGCGCGGGCCTCGTAGAACGCGGCAACCCGGTTCCAGTCGCGTGTCTCCTCCAGCCCGGTGTGCATCGAACCCATCAGAACGCGGTTCGGCAAGGTCAGAAAGCTCAGATCAAGCGGTGTCAGCAAATACGGATACTGTGCCATTCCATCCCCCGAATGCAGCGTCCGCATCCTGCCCGCGCAGGGCACCCAAGTCATCCCCAACGCCGCGTCACGGCTTTCATTTTGACCCAAATATCCACTGAATCCAGACTTTTGGGGGTGAATTGGCGCATCGCGGCAGGAGGGGGAGGGCAGAAGGCCCCCCTAAAATTCCTCCTTCAAGAATTTTTCCGGATATGAGCTATCCCGTCGTCTCCAGGCAATGCCGCCGGAACGCGCGTTTCAGCATGTCCAGTTCGGCCCGGATCAGATCCACCTCGGCGCGCAGGTCGTCTTCCATCGCAACGCCCGTGATGATCGAAAAATGCGCCAGCGTCGTTCCGCTGCCGGTGCTGCGGATCAGAAAGGTCTGAACACCCTCACTCAGCAATTCAGCGGGAATGGGCACCCGCACGGCCCAGCCCTCGGCCCCGGCCATGGGCGCCACGGTCACACCGGTCAACGGTTTTTCAAGATGCAGCACCTCCAGCGCAGGCTCGGCCGTGCTTCCGGTCAGAACGCCTTCCCAGACGCCTGCGCGAATACGCGTTTTGGTCAGTTGCATGTCGGACATCGCAGACCCCTCACAAATCGGCGCGCGGGCGGCGGCTGAAGGTCATGTCGCGCAGAATGACCTCATTCATTTCCGGGCCCTCGAAGATCAGATCGACCCAGATCCGCTCGACCCGCTTTTCGTTCAGCTTGGTATAGGCAAGGTCGAATTCGACCATCACCTCATCGTCGTTCAGCGGCAGTTCCCGCACGATCTGTTCCACATTGGGGCCGTGCTTCACGTTCAGGCGGGCAAAGATTTCCAGTGGTTTTTCCATCTCGACGATTGCATCCAGCCGGATCAGATGGCGCAGGCGAAGGCCTTGCGCCGCGGCCTCGGGCAGATCAATCACCAGCGACAGAAAACTGCCGTCAAACTGGAACACATCCAGCCGCAAGCCAAAAGGTGCCAGATCTTCCGCGCGCGTGTTGCGAACCTGGCGCAGGGTCAACTCACTGCGGCGGCAATCGTGGAACAGGGTCGTTCCGTCGCAGATTGCCGCTTTCGGGGGTGCTGACGAAAGGCCCGGAACCGAAATCGCACCCCGCCACAGATCGGGCCGCCACGTCCAGTCCGACCCAAGCGGGCGGCGTATGGCATTCGATCCGATCACCGGCAGTGCCAGACGGTTATCGGCAACGTGAATCACGCGGTCCAAATGGCGACGCAATTGGCGCGCCCGCCCCCGTAACCCGCGCAGGTCCGAAAGCTCGGCCGCATCGGCGCTGTCGGCCAGTTGTGCCCAGCGGTTTTGCAGGCGCTTGTGCACAAGCCGGTCGAAGAATGTGGTCAGACTGCTTGCCATACCGTCTTTTCTTTTGTCGCAATGACGTGTGGCCCGGCGGCCTTGCCATTGTATCTTTTCAGGAAACGATTCTCTTATTGCGCTATTATTGTAAAGATACCATTGGCAGGTATCCAGAACCCCGGTCGTTCATGACACTGCATTCAGGGTGCAGATCGGTTTGCCGCCAGCGTTGCCGCCAT
>JBGSRQ010000039.1:0-3003 GCA_041737515.1 Rhodobacterales bacterium
CGAGCGCGCCGCGGACCACGTGGTATCGCACGCCGGGGAGGTCGCGGACACGGCCGCCGCGGACCAGCACGATCGAGTGTTCCTGAAGGTTGTGGCCTTCACCGGGGATGTAGGCCGTCACTGCGATGCCGTTCGACAGGCGAACGCGGGCCACCTTGCGGAGCGCGGAGTTCGGCTTCTAGGCGTCATGGTCTTGACCTGCAAGCACACCCCGCGTTTCTGCGGGCAGCCCTGCATGGCCGGGTGCTTCGGCTTGGACCGCTGCACCTTGCGCGGGCTGCGGACCAACTGGTTGATCGTCGGCATGCTCACTCCCAATACCGAAAGCGGGTCAACGGGGCGACCCCGTCCACCCGTTCGGGTCGTTACAACGAGAAGCGATATTGTGGCAGACGCCCCCACGAACGCCAAGGGGAGCTTCCGAAAAATCCGGCCCGACTTCCGGGGGCTGTCCGAAGATCGTCCTGCGAATACAGCGTCGGGTCGTCTCACTCCGGTGGTTCGGTGGAAGGAGGATTAATTCCCCTTTAGCTCCGGCAACTGAGCACGCTTAGTTGTGGGCTGCCGGGGTTGTTTGCGGCTAGAGCTTCCGTTAAGGTCGCTGTCGCTCGGGAGTCCGCACCAAAAAGTGGCAATACGAATCATGAAGATTCTGATGATGGCCGCTGCCGGGGTTCTGGCACTGGCGACGGGCATCATCCTGACCGGTGCAATGCATGAAGACGGGCTGGCCGATTGCGCCGATGGCTTCTGGGGCGGTTGGGACCGGACCCGCCGCCTTGCCATCATGAAAGACAGCCAGATCGGCACCTACGGCGTGATCGCGCTGATCCTCAGCCTTTTTCTGCGCTGGCTGGCGCTGAATACCCTGCTGACCGGCAGTGCGGGGCCGCTGACCTTCATCGCCATCGGCGCGCTGAGCCGTGCCCCGATGGCGGTGCTGATGGTCGCCCTGCCAAATGCACGCGGCGCAGGACTTAGTGCGCGTGTCGGACGGCCGACAGGGCAGACCGCGGCCCTGGGGGTCGGGGTTGCAATCTGTCTTGGCGTGCTTGGGTTGGGGTGGGGCATCGTCGGCGCCGCGCTTATCCTTGTGATCGCCGACGGCGTTGTTGCCCTGATTGCGCGTTCCAAGATCGGCGGGCAGACCGGCGACGTTCTGGGTGCGGCGCAGCAGATCAGTGAGGTGGTGCTGCTCTTGCTGATCAGCACCGGAGCAAAAGGTCTCCAATAAAAAAAGCCGCACAAATCTGCGCGGCTTCTCAAGGTCTTGCAGACCGTTCCTTACGCAGCGCGCGAGGTCAGGACGGTGCCTACCGTGCGCTGTGCACCAGCCTCGTCCACACCGGATACGGCGGCGACTTCGCGGGTCAGACGCTCCAATGCGGCCTCATAAAGCTGGCGCTCGGAATAGCTTTGCTCGCGCTGATCATCACTGCGGTGCAGGTCGCGCACGACCTCGGCAATCGCCATCAGATCGCCCGAGTTGATCTTCTGTTCGTATTCCTGCGCCCGGCGCGACCACATCGCGCGCTTGACGCGGGCCTTGCCTTTCAGCGTGTCCAGAGCCTTGGTCACAACATCGGGGGTCGACAGACCCCGCATGCCGATCTCGGTCGCCTTGTGGGTCGGAACCCGCAGCGTCATCTTGTCCTTTTCGAACGAGATCACGAACAATTCGAGGCTGAGCCCCGCGATTTCCTGTTCTTCGATCGAGATGATACGGCCGACGCCATGCGCCGGGTAGACCACGAATTCGTTGGGACGAAACTCTGGCTTCTTCGCTTTTGTCATTCAGTCATTTCCTCGACAGCGAGCCTTTGTCCGACGACAAGCCACCGTCCGGATGCAGAACGCCCCGGCGGTGCAGATCATACGTCGTAAGAAAAACCACCTCTGGCGAGCACTCCTAAGGCAGCATTCAGGCTTTCATGCTTGTTTGTAACATCTGTATATCACAAAAAACGCATGATTCCAACTGAGTCGATTCGCGGTGCAGCCGGGATTCGACGTTGATTTTGTTAAATTACCGCCAAGCATGACGCGGCGTCATCGCTTAAGTGCCACCGAATCACCTGATTGCGCTGTCAGCCGCCTTCGCCGGGCGCTTCGGAAAAGTACTTTTCCATCTTGCCCTTTTCGCCGTCGCGCGCCTCGGCATCTGGCAGCATGTCTTTCTTGGTCACGATGACCGGCCAGGCGATGGAATACTTGCGGTTGAACTCCACCCATTTGTCCATGTCAGGCTCGGTATCGGGGCGGATCGCATCGGCCGGACATTCGGGTTCGCACACGCCGCAGTCGATACATTCATCCGGATGGATGACCAGCATGTTCTCGCCCTCGTAAAAGCAATCGACCGGACAAACCTCGACGCAGTCGGTATATTTGCAGGCGATGCAATTGTCGGTCACCACATAGGTCATCGGGGCAGTCCATCTTTTGAATCCGGGTCTTGCTAGACCAGCGCGCCGGATCATTCAAGCGGTTGCGGTGACTCGGGCGCATCAAGATCACGGTAAAGCGTCTGCGCCTGCGCCGCATCCCCACGCCGCCCGGCCAGCGCCAGCACACGGATAAGCCGGATGCGGCCCATATGCGGGAACGTCAGCGTGTCGCCCTGCCCCACGGCATGCGCGGGTTTGGACCCCGGCACGGCGTTGACGCGAAAATGGCCCGCGGCCACCGCTTCAGTCGCGGCACTGCGGGTGCGGTAGAACCGCGCCTGCCACAGCCACTTGTCCAGCCGCACCGTGGCCCGGATCGCCGGGACAGGGGTTGCGGGACCGGAGCGGTACTTGGCCAAGCCGTCAGACCTTGCCCTTCAAAGCCATCAGAACGGCAAACGGGTTATCGGGGTCAATCGGCTTTTCGGCGCGGGGCGGGCGGGATTCGTAGGTTTTCGCCCCTTCTTTCGGGCGATCCTTGCTACGGTCGTTGCCACGATCATTGCCGCGTTCGTTGCGCTGATCGGGCTTTGCGCCCTTGCCTTTCGGCTTGCCC
>JBGSRQ010000059.1:0-3397 GCA_041737515.1 Rhodobacterales bacterium
CGTCGCGCTGCATGACAACGGCCCAGTCCCGCAGTCCGTCCAGCGCACCCGCGGCCCACAGCCCCGCCAGAGCCGCCGCGACGAGAAGTCCCGCAATCAGGATGCGTTTGCGCATGTGAACCGGGCTTCTTCGGCATAAGCGGCACCAACGGCGGGAAAATCGCCCACCTGCGCTTGCGCGTCGGTAAATTCCTGCAGGGCGGCCTCCAGCGCTGCGTCTGCTGCGGCCTGGTCTGGCAGGAACACCTGAGCGTTGCAACCCGCAGGCCCCCCGGTGATCACCGGGTCCGACGCGATTGTATAAGAAGTGTAATAGCTTGGGTCATAGACCTGCACTGTCAATTCGGTCTTGCGCAGGTCGATAGGGGCTGCAAGGGCGCGCAGATGTGACGATTTAAGCCGCCCGTCGGTATAGGCGGCGGTCCAGTCTGACGGACCCGACAGGCTTATGGGCTTTCCATCCGCCAGCACAAAGGTATCGCCCGCATAGCCCGCATCCCACTGCATGTCAAAACCCTGCAGGGCAGCCGTTTCGTCAGATGTGAGCACACCGTCGCCATCCGTATCGAGTCCGCGCTCGCCCACGATCAGGAGGGAAAAGAGATCATCATAGTTCCAACTGATCCGGACGGCGGTGGCGAAACCCGCGTCGTTCACCAGCACTTCGATCCCGGCATCGACAAAGACGTGCGGGTGGGCCTGTGCCGCACCCGACCAAAGCGCCGCACCAACGCAAAGCATAAACTGACGCATCGGCATACTGGCGACCCCGTTCTGCGCCTAACCTACGGACCGGAACGCTGACTTTCAATCGGGAAGGGCGGGGGTTGATCGTGCCTGGTGCAAGATTTCGCCGATCAACAAAAAAGGCGGCGGCACCCCAGGTACCGCCGCCCTCTTCGGGGGGGTGAAACAACTTTCTGAAATGACAGATCGAAAACGAGGCCGTTCAAAGGTTTAGGTCACGCACGATCTGTAGCCCTGACGCCGAGTCGGCGCATACCCCATTCGCGGTATGCCGCCCGATTATTCGTCACCGCGCGGCAATAAATCGTCCAGTCGGTCCAGCACTTGCGGCCACTCGGCAAAGAACAGCAACTGCCCGGTATGGGGCAAGAATTCGACGGTCAGGTGCGGGAAGGCAACCATCAGCTCGCGCATCGTCAGCACGGGCGTCTGCGGGTCCTGATCGCCTTGTAACAAAACCACCGGAACAGTGCAGGCGCGCACCACCGCCGACCAGTCCTTTTCAGACCCGATACATTCGCGGGTGAACGCCTCATGCGCGGATTTCTTTGCCCCAAGGCAGGTTTCGGAGCCGACCAGAACCGCTTCGCGCACATCGGCGCGGGCAAAGGCATCCATATCGGCGGGCGAGCCACCGTTCACCTGACTGAAGAATTTCTCCTTGCCCAGACGGCGGGCCAGCGAAAACCCGGCCTGCACCAGAAACGGCAGAACGCGCGGCGCGTAACGGGCGTTGGCCAGAATGAAGCGCTGCCACTTGTCCATCCGTTCGTACTGAACAGCCGTGCGCAGCGGCAGTTGTGCGGCACAGCCGATGATGCCCGACACCAGCGCGGGGCGCAGAATTGACAAGTTCATCGCAAAGCGCAGATCGGCCCCCATGCAGATGATCGCCGCGCGCCGGATGCCCAGATGATCCAGCACCGCCGCATAATCAGCCGTAACGCCCGCAAGATGATCCGCCCCCTTGTCGTGCAGATCGCTGCGCCCATACCCCGCGCGCACCGGCACCACCACCCGAAGCCCGCGCTTCTTGGCGGCCCGTTCAGCACTGGCAGGCCAGCGGATCAGACCGAAATCCAGATGCATGAACACCACCGGCACGCCTGCCCGGTCGCCAAACTCGATCCATTCCAACCGCCGCCCGTCGGGGGTGCGCAACGCGCGGAAAGGCCTGTCCTCCAACCCGGTTGCCCGTGCCGTGGGTGCGTTCACCACTGCCGGGATCAGCGCCACATCCATCAGCCCCAGAACCACCCGCACCAGTTCCGACTGGCTGTGGGTTTCGGTCTTGGACAGGATGGATCGCAACTGCGTGCGCACGGTTTCCACCGACCGGCCACGCGCATCCGCAATATCGCGCAGCGGCAGGCCAAGGGTGATGCCACGCACCACCTCGACCTCGGCGGTGGTCAGGCCGAACGCCTCCTACACCGTCACCTCGAACCCCTCGGGCCACACCAGTTCAGTCGACAGCACCAGCGCAAGGGGCTGCGGCGCATCACTTTCCACGGGACTGACACGCATGATGACCGGACTGGACGTGATCAGCGACCGGATGCGCAACGTCACCACCTTTTCGGCCTTGCCCGATGCGACCGACCGCACGACGCCGCGCAGCGTTTCAATGTCATCGGGCTCGAACGGAAGGTTCGCCGTGGGCGCGCCATCCTTGATGCCAAAGGCGATTTGCGCGGCACGGTTGCAGGAACCGATCTTGGCACCGCCATCGCTCAGAAACGCCGCCGACCGGGGGATATCCTCCAGAATCGACCGATAGCCGGCAGCCTCGCGGGTGGCCTCATAGCGGTCCAGAAAGACCGTCGCGCGCTGCAAGTGCTGCTCGATCTCCTCATCCACCAGCGTGATCGCGGATTCGACCGGGCCGACTCGCAAAGGCGCCAGCCGCACTTCCCAGACATCCAGCAATTCCTCAAGCCGGATCGGATCTATCGCCACATCGTAAAGGCGGTCAACGATTTCAGCCTTGTGATCGCGTTCCGCGATCTGGGCCGTTTCCTTGCCCGCGTCCCGTTCTTTCATGTTCAAACACCCCAGATCGGCTTCACGTTAGGACAAAAATTGGCACATTCCAAGCTATTGACGAACAGTGGTGTCACGACTCTGCCACGAAGGATGACCCTGCGTAAGGCGGGAATACCCAACCCGGTGTGCCACGCCGCATCTTTGCAGCGTGGCGATCCGGCGATAGGGTCGGGCGGCAGCACAAAGAAAGGGAAATCCATGCTAGTTCTTCACGGCGTCTACCGCAGCCGCGCCACGCGTCCGCTGTGGCTTCTGGCAGAACTGGACATGCCGTTCCAGCACGTTCCGGTCATTCAGGGCTACCGGCTGCCCGATTCTGCGGCGGCCGATGCCCCCCTGAATACCACCTCGCCCGCGTTTCTGGCCGTTTCGCCCGCTGGCCAGATCCCGGTGCTGGAAGATGCGGGGCTGGTGCTGACGGAATCGCTGGCCATCTGCCGCCACATCGCGCGCAAGGCTGGTGGACCGCTGGCCCCTGCGAATGCTACCGAAGAGGCGCTGACCGACCAGTGGATGCTGTTTTCCGCCGCCACGATCGAGCCGCAGACGATCACGATCCTTTACGCCGCCAAAGATCATGGCGACGCCGCAGGCCCGGTGATCG
>JBGSRQ010000160.1:0-8714 GCA_041737515.1 Rhodobacterales bacterium
CGGGGGGCCTTGCTGCAGCGGATGTGCTGCGCAGGCAGGGCGTGCAGGTCACGGTCTATGACCGCTATGACCGCGCGGGCGGCCTGCTGACCTATGGCATCCCCGGCTTCAAACTGGAAAAGCCGGTAGTGATGCAGCGGATTGCCCAACTTGAAGAAGCGGGCGTGCAATTCGTTCTGAACTGCCGCGTGGGCGAGGACCTTTCGTTCGATGCAATCCGCGGCCAGCACGACGCGGTGCTGATCGCGACGGGCGTCTACAAGGCCCGCGATATGGCCGTTCCGGGCGTTGGCGCCCGCGGTGTGGTGGCAGCACTTGATTATCTGACCGCATCCAACCGCAAGAGTTTTGGCGACGAGGTCGAGGCGTTCGACAATGGCGCACTTGATGCCAAGGGCAAGCGGGTCGTCGTCATCGGTGGCGGCGATACCGCGATGGATTGCGTGCGCACCGCCGTGCGGCAGGGCGCGGTTTCGGTAAAGTGCCTTTATCGGCGCGACCGTGCGAACATGCCCGGCAGCATGCGCGAAGTGGCCAATGCCGAGGAAGAGGGCGTGGAATTCGTCTGGCTGACCGCCCCGCGGGGGTTCACGGGCGGCGATGCGGTCGAGGGCGTGATGGTCCAGAAAATGCGACTTGGCGCCGCCGATCAGACCGGACGGCAAGTGCCCGAACTGATCGAAGGTGCCGATTACGTCGAGCCCGCCGACCTTGCGATCATGGCCCTGGGGTTCGAACCAGAAGCGCTGCCGACCCTGTGGGGCGTGCCCGATCTGACCGTCTCGCGCTGGGGCACCATCCGCGCCGATTTCGGCACCCACGCCACCAGCATCCCCGGTGTTTACGCCGCGGGCGACATTGTGCGGGGCGCCAGCCTTGTCGTCTGGGCCATCCGCGACGGACGCGAGGCCGCCGAGGCGATTCTGTCCTACATCTCGCAACCAGCTACGGTGGCGGCGGAATGATGCGCGCGCGCCCTTCGATCCTTTGGCTGTCCGGGCTGTGCGTCGCGGCGGGCCTTGCGTCGCCTGCACTTGCGCTTGGCAATTTCTCCCCGCCCGATGGCTGCACGCTTTACCTTACCGTCCAGTCCAAGCAGTGCCGCGTTTCAAATCACTACACATGCGCCGCCGATGCGCCGGGCGAAAAATGGCGTGCTGATTTCGATCAGCAAGGGCCGTTCTTCCTGAGCAAGATCGACAACGACGCGCAGTGGCTGGAAAGTTATGAACTGAACCCCGAGGTCAAGCAGACGCTGGACCTCAACCCCGAAGACCCCGCGTCTTTCTCTGAACTCCTCGGCGGGAATGACAGTTTCTCTTTCGGCCTTTCAAAATCCGATGGCCAGCGCAGCCTTGTCACCGGCTATGACCGACTGACCGGGGAAAGCGTTGTCATCGACGGCGTGACCCTGCTGCAGACCGAATTCAGCTACACCGAAACCAGCATTGGCGGCAGCGTGCTGCGCCAAGGGCGCGGCAACGAATATATCAGCCCGGAATGGCGGATGTTCTTTGCCGGGCCGGGCGAATCCGACCTTGGCGATGGCCGCTGGTTGCCCGGTGACGGCAGCCCGATGCAATTCATCAACCCCGGCGAAGAGGGGTTCGGGGCCACCGAACCGATCTTCGATTGCGACGCCGTTCTATCCTCGTTTCCCGTTCCTGAAAGGGCCGCCCAATGACCGTTTATGATGATGCCTGGGTCAAAGCCGAAGAAGCAAAGCGCGCATGGCTGGATGCCAACGGTCTTTACAAGGCCGAGGACGAACATGCCTCGTGCGGCGTGGGGCTGGTTGTCGCGATTTCCGGCAAGCCAAGCCGCCGCGTGGTGGAAAACGGGATCAACGCGCTGAAAGCCGTGTGGCACCGGGGCGCGGTGGATGCCGATGGCAAGACCGGTGACGGGGCCGGAATTCATGTGCAGATCCCGGTGCGCTTCTTTTATGATCAGGTCCGCCGCACGGGGCATGTGGCCGATACCGGCAAGTTGATCGCCGTGGGGCAGGTGTTCCTGCCGCGCACCGATTTCGCCGCGCAGGAACGCTGCCGCACCATCGTGGAAACCGAAGTGCTGCGTATGGGGCACTACATTTACGGCTGGCGACATGTGCCGGTCGATACGTCGGTTCTGGGCGAAAAGGCCAACGCAACCCGACCCGAGATCGAACAGATCCTGATCCGCTGCGACAAGGATATCGACGACGAAGCGTTCGAGCGCGAGTTGTACATCATCCGCCGCCGGATCGAAAAGGCAGCGCTCGCCGCGCAAATTCAGGGACTGTATCTGTGCAGCCTGTCGTGCCGCAGTATCATTTACAAAGGCATGATGCTGGCCGAACAGGAGGCTGTGTTCTACCCCGACCTGATGGACGATCGGTTCGAGTCTGCCTTTGCGATCTACCATCAGCGGTACTCGACCAATACCTTCCCGCAATGGTGGCTGGCCCAGCCCTTCCGCATGCTGGCGCACAACGGCGAGATCAACACGCTGAAGGGCAACGTCAACTGGATGAAAAGCCATGAGATTCGCATGGCCTCCAACAACTTTGGCGAGGCGGCCGAGGATATAAAGCCGATCATCCCGGCAGGCACGTCGGATTCGGGCGCTCTGGATGCGGTGTTCGAGGTGATGGTGCGTTCCGGCCGGTCTGCCCCAATGACCAAGACGATGCTGGTGCCCGAAGCGTGGTCAAAGGCCACCACTGACATGCCGCAGGAATGGGCCGACATGTATGCCTATTGCAACGCGGTGATGGAGCCGTGGGATGGCCCCGCCGCCCTTGCGATGACCGATGGTCGCTGGGTTTGCGGCGGGCTTGATCGCAACGGCCTGCGCCCGATGCGCTATGTCGTGACCGGCGACGGCTTGCTGATTGCGGGCTCCGAGGCCGGGATGGTGCCGGTGGATGAGGCGACGGTGCGCGAAAAGGGCGCGCTTGGGCCGGGGCAGATGATTGCCGTCGACATGAAGAAGGGCAAGCTTTTCCACGACGCCGCGCTGAAGGACAAACTCGCCGCCGCATTGCCCTTTGGCGACTGGATCGAAAAGGTCACCGACCTGAATGCGCTTTTGCGTGATGTGCCGGAAACCGCGGTTTTTTCTGGCGCCGATTTGCGACGCCGCCAGATTGCTGCAGGTTATACGGTTGAGGAGTTGGAGCAGGTTCTGGCGCCCATGGCCGAAGACGGCAAGGAAATGATCGCCAGCATGGGCGATGATACGCCTGCCGCCGTGCTGTCATCGGTCTATCGCCCCTTGAGCCATTTCTTCCGCCAGCAGTTCTCGCAGGTGACCAACCCGCCGATTGACTCCCTCCGCGAAGCGCGGGTGATGAGCCTGAAGACCCGTTTCGGCAACCTCAAGAACATGCTGGATGAAAACTCCAGCCAAACCGAAATTCTGGTGCTGGAAAGCCCCTTCATTGCCAATGCCGAGTTTGACGTGATGGTGCGCCAGTTCGGCGCGCAGGTGGCGTTCATCGACTGCACCTTTGCAGCAGGCGGCGGGCAGGACGATCTGCGGCAGGGGTTGGAGCGTATCCGGGCCGAGGCGGAAGACGCCGTGCGCTCGGGTGCCGGGCATCTGGTGCTGACCGACGAACATCAGGGGCCGGACCGGATCGGCATGCCGATGATCCTGGCCACCAGTGCGGTCCATTCCGGGCTGACCCGCAAGGGACTGCGCACCTTTACCAGCGTCAACGTGCGGTCGGCCGAATGTATTGACCCACACTATTTCGCGGTGCTTATCGGTTGCGGGGCGACCACGGTGAACGCTTACCTTGCGCAGGATTCAATTGCCGACCGGATCAATCGCGGCCTGATCGACGGCACCCTTACCGACTCGATGCGCCGCTACCGCGATGCGATTGACGCGGGGCTTTTGAAGATCATGTCGAAGATGGGGATTTCGGTTCTGTCGTCGTATCGCGGTGGTCTGAATTTCGAGGCCGTGGGCTTAAGCCGCGCGATGGTGGCGGAATACTTCCCCGGCATGAACTCGCGCATTTCCGGGATCGGGGTTTCGGGCATCCAGCGCAAGGTCGAAGAGGTTCACGTCAGGGGCTGGCGCGGTGGCAGTGATGTGCTGCCCATTGGCGGGTTCTACAAGGCACGGCGATCGGGCGAAAAGCATGCCTGGGAAGCGCAGACCATGCACATGCTGCAATCGGCCTGTGACCGGGCAAGCTATGACCTGTGGCAGCAGTATTCGGCCGCCATGCGGTCAAATCCGCCAATCCATCTGCGCGATCTGATGGACATCAAGGCGTTGGGCAAGCCGGTTGCGATTGAAGAGGTGGAAAGCATCACCTCGAT
The DNA here is from genome assembly GCA_041737515.1 of Rhodobacterales bacterium. GTDB lineage: Bacteria > Pseudomonadota > Alphaproteobacteria > Rhodobacterales > Rhodobacteraceae > JBBQZP01. The sequence continues at coordinate 4,320 of JBGSRQ010000160.1, forward strand.
CCGCAAGCGCTTTGTCACGCCGGGGATGAGCCTTGGGGCATTGGGTCCGGAGGCGCATAAAACCCTGAACGTCGCGATGAACCGCATCGGCGCGAAATCCGACAGCGGCGAGGGTGGCGAAGACCCCGCGCATTTCCTGCCCGAAGCGAATGGCGACAACCCGTCGGCCAAGATCAAGCAGGTCGCCTCGGGCCGCTTTGGCGTGACGGCGGAATACCTGAACGCCTGCGAAGAGTTGGAAATCAAGGTCGCGCAGGGTGCAAAACCCGGCGAGGGCGGGCAGTTGCCGGGCATGAAAGTGACCGAACTGATCGCGCGGCTGCGCCATTCGACCAAGGGGGTGACGCTGATCAGCCCGCCGCCGCACCACGACATCTATTCGATCGAGGATCTGGCGCAGCTCATCTACGACCTCAAGCAGATCAACCCGCGCGCCAAGGTCACCGTCAAGCTGGTATCCTCCAGCGGGGTTGGCACGATTGCGGCGGGTGTGGCCAAGGCCAAGGCCGATATCATCCTGATCTCGGGTCACAACGGCGGCACCGGGGCCAGTCCTGCCACCAGCATCAAATATGCAGGTCTGCCGTGGGAAATGGGTCTGACCGAGGCGCATCAGGTGCTGTCGATGAACAACCTGCGCGAACGGGTGACCTTGCGAACGGACGGCGGTTTGCGCACCGGGCGTGATATCGTGATGGCCGCGATGATGGGGGCCGAGGAATACGGCATCGGCACCGCCGCCCTGATCGCGATGGGCTGCATCATGGTGCGCCAGTGCCAATCGAACACCTGCCCGGTGGGGGTCTGCACCCAGAACGAGGCGCTGCGGGCCAAATTTACCGGCACGGCGGACAAGGTGGTGAACCTGATCACCTTCTATGCGCAGGAGGTGCGGGAGATTCTGGCCAGCATCGGCGCACGCTCCATGGATGAGATCATCGGGCGGGCGGATCTGCTAAGTCAGGTCAGCCGGGGTTCGGCGCATCTGGATGATCTGGACCTGAACCCGATGCTGATCACGGTCGATGCCAACAAGATCACCTACGACCGCACACGGCCCCGCAACGCCGTGCCCGATACCCTGGACGCCGAAATTGTGAAAGACGGCGCGCGGTTCTTTGAAGACGGCGAAAAGATGCAGCTTAGCTATGCCGTGCGCAACACCCACCGCACCATCGGCACGCGGGCATCAAGCCATATCGTAAAACGGTTCGGCATGCGCAACCAGTTGCAGCCCGATCACCTGACGGTAAAGCTGACCGGATCGTGCGGGCAGTCGCTGGGCGCGTTTGCTGCGCGCGGGCTGAAGCTGGAGGTGATGGGAGACGCGAACGATTACGTTGGCAAAGGCCTGTCGGGTGGGCTGATCGTGGTCCGCCCACAGATGAATTCGCCCCTGGTCGCGTCGGAAAACACCATAATCGGCAACACCGTGCTTTACGGGGCTACGGCGGGCCAGTTGTTCGCCGCAGGTCGTGCGGGCGAACGCTTTGCCGTGCGCAACTCGGGCGCGCAGGTGGTGATCGAGGGCTGTGGCACCAACGGGTGCGAATACATGACCGGCGGTGTGGCGGTGATCCTGGGCCGGATCGGGGCGAATTTCGGTGCGGGAATGACCGGCGGGATGGCCTATCTTTACGATCCCGACGGGGTGGCGGAAGATTTCCTCAATTCGGAAAGCCTTGTCACCTGCGCTGTCGGCCATTCGCATTGGGAAGCGCAGTTGCGCAGCCTGATCGAACGGCACGCGGCCGAAACCGGCAGTCTGAAAGCGCGTGCGATTCTGGCGGATTGGCCAACGGAGCGCATGAATTTCCTGCAGGTCTGCCCCAAGGAGATGCTGGTTCATCTGCCCCATCCCCTAAGCGACGAGCGGCAGGCGGTTCCGGCGGAATAGCATGAGGCCGGGGGGCGGCGCTTGACCGCCCCCCGCGCTTCGTGGTTTTGCTGACCGAATGGCAGACAAGGATACACCTAAGCCCAGAGGCCGCCCGAAAAAGGTGGCGGCGGTCGCAAAACGGCCGCTTTTGCGACGGCTGATCCGGTGGGTCTGGCTGGGGTGCCTTGGCGTCGCCGTATTTTTCGTGACGCTGACCCTGATCTACAAGCTGATCAACCCGCCTGCGACGTTCTACATCACTCAGGAACGCTGGCGGCTTGGGTCGGTTGATCAAAGCTGGGTCAGCATGGACGACATCGCCCCAGTGATGGCGCGATCGGTCGTGGCTTCTGAGGATGCGACTTTCTGCGAACACTGGGGCTTTGACATGGTGGCGATCCGTCAGGCGATTGATGCGGGCGGCAATCGCGGCGCGTCGACCCTGACGCAGCAGGTCGCCAAGAACGTGTTCCTGTGGCACGGCCGCAATTACACCCGCAAAGCGATGGAGGCGTTGCTGACTCCGTTGATCACGATGGTCTGGTCCAAACGCCGCACGCTTGAGGTCTATCTGAACGTGGCTGAATTCGGCGAAGGCATCTTTGGGGTAGAGGCTGCGGCGCAGCACTATTTCGGCGTGCCCGCCGCAGACCTTTCGGCCGTGCAGGCGGCACGGCTGGCTGCGGTTCTGCCCGATCCAAAGGATCGTAATCCCGCCAAACCGTCACGCTATGTGCAACGTCGTGCGCGGCAGGTCGTCAGCGGGGCAGAGACGATTGCCGCTGATGGCCGGGCCGCCTGTTTCGAGTGATCGGGCATCCGCTTTGTGGGCGCTATGGATTGATCCGCAGCGCCCCGGGGTCTATCACGGTTGAAATCCCCATTGTGTGAGCCTTGCCCCATGAACCGCCTGTATCACGTGCCGCTGTCGCCCTTTTGCCGCAAGGTGCGGCTGACGCTGGCGGAAAAGCGGATCGAGGTGGAACTGGTCGAGGAACGTTATTGGGAGCCGACGCCCGAATTCCTCAAACGCAATCCGGCGGGCAAGGTGCCGGTGCTGAAGGTGGACAGCAAGGTCTTGTCCGAAAGCCAGGCAATCTGCGAATGGCTGGAGGAAACCCATCCCAACCCGCAACTGATGCCGCGCGAACCCGATAAACGCTATGAGGTGCGCCGGATCTGTGCATGGTTCGACGACAAGTTCCACGACGAGGTCACGTCGAAACTGCTTTATGAACGCGTGAACAAGAAGATGATGCAGCAGGGATACCCCGACAGCAAACATGTGAAATCGGGGGCGAGCCGGATCAAGTATCATCTGGATTACATGGCGTGGTTGCTGGATCAGCGGCGCTGGCTGGCCGGCGATGTGATGACGCTGGCCGATTTTACAGCGGCCGCGCATCTGTCGTGTCTGGATTACATCAGCGATGTCGACTGGAACCGGCATGCGGTGGTGAAAGACTGGTATGCCAAGATAAAGTCGCGCCCCAGTTTCCGCCCGCTTCTGGTGGATCAGGTGTCGGGTTTTCCGCCACCCGCACATTATGCCGATCTTGATTTCTAGCGGAGAGCGCCGGGGGCTGTCTGCCCCCGGACCCCCGAGGATAATTGTGAACAGAAAAAGGGGTTGAGGTGAAGACCATTGCCCTTAAAGAGGCGTTGGTGGCGCGTGCCTTAACCGAGGGGTTCTCGAAGGCCGGGGTCTGTGCGCCGGATGCGGTGCCGCAGGCCGCGGGGCTGCTGGAAGCGTTTCTGGCCGCCGGGCATCACGGGCAGATGGGCTGGATGGCGGATCGCGCAGAGTGGCGGGGCAGTGCGGCGGCACTCTGGCCCGAGGCCCGATCGGTGATCATGCTGGCCGAGGCCTATACGCCGCAGACCGATCCGCTGGCAGTGCTGGCGCAGCCGGAACGGGGGGCTGTCAGCGTCTATGCGCAGGGCCGCGACTACCACGATCTGGTAAAACGTCGGCTGAAGCGGCTGGGGCGTTGGCTGATCGAGGCGGCGGGCGGCGAGATCAAGGTCTTCGTCGATACCGCGCCGGTGATGGAAAAACCGCTGGCACAGGCGGCGGGTCTGGGATGGCAGGGCAAGCATACCAATCTCCTGGGTCGCGACCTTGGCAACTGGATCTTTCTGGGGGCGATCTTTACGACGCTGGAGTTGCCGGAGGATCTGCCCGAGGTCGATCATTGCGGCAGTTGCACGGCCTGCCTCGAGATCTGCCCGACGCGGGCCTTTCCGGCGCCTTACCGGCTGGATGCGCGGCGCTGTATTTCCTACCTGACGATCGAGCATCGCGGGCCGGTGGATGCGGAGTTGCGCGCGTTGATGGGCAACCGGATCTATGGCTGCGACGATTGTCTGGCGGTCTGCCCCTGGAACAAATTCGCGGTGGCGGCGCAGGAGGTCGGCTATCAGCCGCGCGCGGACGCGCCGCTCTTGGCCGATCTGGCGATGCTGGACGATGCCGGTGTCCGGGCGCGTTTCGCGGGAAGCCCGATCAAGCGCAT
>JBGSRQ010000176.1:0-2803 GCA_041737515.1 Rhodobacterales bacterium
GTGGCGCGGTTGACGGGGCTCGAACCCGCGACCCCCGGCGTGACAGGCCGGTACTCTAACCAACTGAGCTACAACCGCAGCACCGCCATCCGGGCCCGCCCGAACGTGGGCTGGTCTTACGGAAGGCGCGGGGGCGCGTCAAGCGGGGTTCGTGCGGGAAAGCGGCTTATGTTGGCGGTATGTCCGCAGCATGACGCAACTCCCGGTCGCGGCACATCCTTGACGTGGGTAACCCTCCGGCATCGCCCGACTGATCCCTGGCATCCGTCGGGCCGGGTCGGGCCGTCAAATCCGGTGCCAGACCGACACAGCGGGCAAACCACCGCTGCACCCGCCGAAGCACACGAAACCGCGCGCGCCGCTTGCGCCGGTGAAACTCGGCTTGCATGGCTGCAAAGAGCAGCTGTTCGTTTTGATATTCTGTCGGCTGGGTGCGCGGGGTAGAAAAGGGGACAAGCAGTGGCGTCATGGCACGATCCTTTCGGTATCAGCCAGATTTAACGCCGGCTGTCACGCGCGCTCAGCCCCTGAAACCGGATGTGGAGTTGCATGAATGAAAACCGGGCCGGACTGGAACGATCTGTCGTATTTCGGGGCCATTGCCCGCGCCGGAGGATTGGCGCGGGCTGCCTCGGCGCTTGGGGTCAGCGCGGCCACGCTCAGCCGCCGCATGAAGGTGTTCGAGGCCAGTCTGGGGCGCAGACTGTTCCTGCACGGGGCCGACGGCTATACGTTGACTGCCGACGGCGCGGCGCTTGCCCAATTCACAGGCAACATGGAAGACGCCGCCCATCAGATCACCCTCTGGCGCGACGCATGCCTTGGCCCGGTACGGGTGCGGATTTCGGCAGGCACCTGGACCGCGCTTGATCTGGTCGAGCAACTGAACAGCTACTGGTCCCCGAATGCGCTCTGGATGCCCGAATTCATGCATTGCGACCTTGACCTTGATATTGCGCGGCGTGAGGTCGACATCGGCATCCGCAACCGCCGCCCGGATCAGCCATGGGCCGCACGACAGCAGATCGGCTGGGTGGATTACGCGGTTTATGGCGCGGATACGACGGTTCAGGGTTGGATCGGGCCGTCGTTTGGCACACCTGCGACCCCGTCGGTCCGCTGGGTGGAGGCGTTGCATGGCGACCGGATCGTGACGCGCGCAAACACGCCGCATCTGATGGCCGCACTGGCCCGCGCCGGAGTTGGCCGCATCGTGATGCCGATGTTCATGGGCGAGAGGAGTGTCGGGCTTTTGCGTCTGTCAGACCCGATTGGCGAACTGCGCAGTGAACAATGGCTCATGTCACATCACGATGCCCGCAATTCGCCACCAACCCGGATGGCGCTGGATGCGATCAGCGCTTATCTGAAGCAGCGACGCTGAAGTGGCATCAATGATCCGGTGCCGGAATGTGTTCGGCGTCATCGCCGGGGGGCAACCGAAAGCGGCCATGCGCCCAGTCTCCGGCGCGCCATGCTTCTTTTGCAGCATCAATGCGGTCTTTCGACGAGGCCACGAAGTTCCACCAGATATAGCGCGGCCCGTCCATCGTGGCGCCGCCCAGAAGCATCAGGTTTGCCCCCTCATCGCCCGCGCGCACTGAAATCCGGTCACCGGGACGGAACACCAGCATCCGGCCTGCCGCATGGGTTTCGCCCGCAACCGTAATGCTGCCCTGCAGGATATAGATGCCGCGATCCTCGTGGTTGTCGGGCAGTGGCAAGGCCGCGCGGGCGTTCAGCAGCGCATGGGCATAGAACACTTCGGACGGCGTCTGCACCGGCGACGCCTCGCCCCAGGCCGACCCCAGAATCAGCTTCAGCCGCTTGCCCTCGCCCTCCAGCGCGGGCAGATCAGCGGCCGGCGTGTGCGAGAACACTGCTGCGTCATCCTCATGCGCCGTTGGCAGGGCCAGCCATGTCTGCAGACCGAACATCGTGTGCGGATGGCGGCGGGTTTCGCCGTCGACCCGTTCGGAATGGGTGATCCCCTGCCCGGCCAGCATCCAGTTCACCGCGCCCGGCTCGATCCACTGATCGGTGCCAAGGGAATCGCGGTGGTGGATGCGGCCCTTCATCAGATAGGTGACGGTGCCAAGCCCGATATGGGGATGCGGACGCACGTCGATGCCCTGCCCGGTCAGGAATTCGGCCGGGCCGAACTGGTCGAAAAAGATGAACGGTCCGACCATCTGCCGCGCCACGCTCGGCAAAGCGCGGCGCACCTCGAACCCGCCCAGATCACGGGCGCGGGGCACAATCACCGTTTCAATCGCATCGACGGCGTCGCCGACGGGAATATCGGGGTCAAGGGCGGGGTTCCAGCTCATCGTGGCCTCCTTTGGTTGCGGCAAAGGTAGGTCCCCGGGTGGCCAAAGTCACCCTCAGGGCGCGCGCATCCCCTGTGCAAAGCGGAAGGATGGCACAAAGCGGAAGGATGGTTCAACGCGGAAAGATGGTGGGTCGTGACGGGTTCGAACCGCCGACATTCTCGGTGTAAACGAGACGCTCTACCAACTGAGCTAACGACCCGAAGCCGCCCTATAGCCGAAGGGCGGCAGGATGCGCAAGGGTCAGGTGGCAGCCGCCACGCCAGCGGTGAAATCGCGGATCAGAAGCTCCACATCCTCGACCCCCACCGAGATGCGAAAGAACCCCTCCGATATCCCCAGAGCCGCCCGCGCATCCGCCGTCATGGCACGGTGCGAGGATGAAGCGGGATGCGACAAAGTGGTGCCGACATCGCCCAGCGTCGGCGCAAAGGCCACATCGGGCATGGCACGGGTCAGCGCGTTCGCGGCGG
>JBGSRQ010000201.1:0-2775 GCA_041737515.1 Rhodobacterales bacterium
ATCGCATCCACATCGTCCAGCGTGCGCACGGTGTAGACGCAGCCCAGATCGCCACCAATCGCAGCAGGCAGGCGGCGCGCATGTGATCCGGTGGTCAGGGCAAGCTGGTCATAGCTGATGACCTCGGCCCCAAGCGTCACCGTTTTCGCCGCCGGATCAATTGCAGACACAGGCGTGCCAAGGCGCAGGGCAATATCGTTCTCGGCGTAGAATGCGGCGTTTCGCAGCCACAGACGCTCCTCCTCCATCTCGCCCAAAAGATAGGCCTTCGACAGGGGCGGGCGTTGATAGGGTGGTGCATTTTCCGCGCCGATCAGGGTGATGGCGCCCGAATGACCCGCGTTGCGCAATTTCGCGACCAAGGCTGCCCCGGCCTGCCCGGCCCCGATTGCCACGATATGCGCCATCCGCTTTTCCCCGATCCTGCCGAAACTTCTGGTCCCGCGTCGGGGCAGACCCTATATCTGCCCCAACCGACAACGCAACGCATGAGGTATGATCCGATGACAATTTCCGTAGGCGACACGCTTCCCGCTGCAACTTTGGTGAAGATGGGCGAGAACGGCCCGGAGCAGGTAGAGCTGTCGGCGCTTACCAAAGGCCGAAACGTGGTGATTTTTGCCGTGCCGGGTGCGTTTACGCCCACCTGCCATTCGGCGCATGTGCCCAGCTTTATCCGCACCAAGGGCAAGTTTGATGCCAAGGGCGTGGATGAAATCATCTGTGTGGCCGTGAACGACCCCTTTGTGATGAAAGCCTGGGGCGAGGCGACCGGGGCCACCAAGGCCGGCATCACCATGCTTTCGGATGCGCAAAGCGAATTAACGGGCGCGCTGGGCCTTGCGTTCGACGCGCCTCCTGCCGGCCTGATGGCGCGGTCAAAGCGCTATGCGATGCATGTCAAGGATGGCAAAGTGGCCGTGCTGCACCTGGAAGAAAGCCCCGGCGTGTGCGAGGTTTCGGGCGGAGAGGCGCTTCTGGCCGCGATCTGATCGGGCTGACCTGACAAGACGGTGCGGGGCGGCCTTTGTGCCGCCCTTACTTTTTCGCCTGTGTCTGCTTTTCAGCGCGTGCTTGGCAAAGCGATTCGACCGGAGCCGAATGATCGGTCTGCACCTTTGCGTCGCCCGCGATGGCATCCATCCCGGCCGCCAGATCAAGGTCAAGCTGGCTTAGCCCGTCGCAATCATGCGTGGTCAGCGTCACATCGACGGTGTTGTAGACATTGGACCATTCGGGGTGGTGGTTCATCTTTTCCGCGGCCATCGCTGCGCGGGACATGAAACCCCACGCCTCGGAAAAATTTCGGAATTTCCAGATCTTGCGGATCGCGTCGCGGTCAGGCACGGCGCGCCAGCCGGTCTGGCCCAGGGCGGGCAGCGCTGAGGTGCGGGCGGCGTCTGTCAGGCAATCGGCCATTTGTCTATCCATAACTCGGGGGCATTGCGGCATCGTCGGCGGCCTTGGCGCGCAAGTAGGCTTCGCGCGCCGACAGCCGCTTCCAGTAATCCTTGAACACCGGACGCTCGGGAATGGTTCCGAACTGCATGCCCCAGCCAAGCTGCATGCCCATTGCCACATCGGCGGCGGAAAACGCATCGCCTGCGATATACGGATGTTCGTTCAGCCAGGCCTCGACCGCATCCAGCATCACGTTGACCGGGCGATAGCCGACCTGCACCAGCATTGAGTCCGGCACCTTCACGCCAAGCGCTGCGTTCATCACGCCTGCTTCCAGCGGGCCTGCGCCAAAGAACAGCCAGCGGTAATAGGCACCACGGTTCGCGGGTGCCAGACCCACTTCGGGGAAAGCATCGGCAAGATAGGCGCAGATCGCCGGAACTTCGGTCACGATCACGTCGCCATGTTTCAGCGCGGGCACCTTGCCCATCGGATTTATGGCCAGGTAATCCGGCTCTTTCATCGTCGTCTCGAACTGCAGCAGAACGGTGTCATAGGGTTGTCCGACCTCCTCCAGCATCCAGCGCGCGGTGCGGCCGCGTGAAACGGGGTTGGTGTAAAGGATCAGGTCTGGCATGAGGCCTCCGCGTGTGGTTTGGGGTAGGTTAGCGCAATTTGGCGGGCGCGTCAGTCCTGTTGATCTGACGTTGCGTCGGCATGGCGGAAGGGGCCGTAAGACGTAAGCACCTCAATTTCGTCATCAATCGCGCGGCGTTCTGCTTGCAGGTATTTCCCCACCGCCTTGGCGAAATTCGGATCGGCGATCCAGTGCAGCGAATGCACAGGGGTGGGCAGATAGCCGCGCGCAAGTTTGTGTTCGCCCTGCGCGCCGGCCTCGACCCGCGACAGGCCGTGGCGAATGGCCCAGTCTATGGCCTGGTAATAGCAAAGTTCGAAATGCAGGCAGGGGTGGTCTTCGACACAGCCCCAATAGCGGCCGTAAAGCGTGTCGCGGCCAATGAAGTTGAGCGCACCGGCGATGGCGCGGCCGTTTTCTTCGGCAAGGATCAGCAGGACATCATCGCGCATGGTCGTGTGAATCTCGTTGAAAAATGCGCGGGTAAGGTACGGCGTGCCCCATTTGCGGGCGCCTGTGTCCTGATAGAACCGCCAGAACGCATCCCAATGCGCAGGTTCGATCTGATCGCCGGTCAGGCAGCGGATCGTGCCTCCAAATCCTTGCGCCTGCGCGCGCTCCTTGCGGATGGCCTTGCGTTTGCGCGAGGCGAGCGAGGTCAGGAAATCGTCAAAGGTGCCGTAGCCGCGGTTTTCCCAATGGAATTGCTGCGTGGTGCGGCGCATCAGGCCCAACGC
>JBGSRQ010000229.1:0-13762 GCA_041737515.1 Rhodobacterales bacterium
GGCGCAGGTATGGCGCGCGCGCACGGACCCATGCGATCAGTTCTGGGTCGCGGATTACAAGGCGGGCCGGATCGCGCGGGGTTTCATCCTCGGTCGCGGCCATCACCGTCAGGGTCAGGGATTTGCCGTCATTGTTGTCGGGCAGCAGACGCAAAAGCTCAAGCGGCCAGACGGATGCCTGACCGCCGTCACCTTCAAACATCAGCCCTTGCAGATCGGGCGACGCCTGCACCTGCACGTCATACCGGGCGGCGGTCTGGCCGTCGAAATACTGGCCAGCAACCGCCCCGCCCGGTGGGATCATATCGCGCCGCCGATATCCAGCGCATCGGCGAACCCGTCAGCATCGGCACCCCTGTCATAGGCGCGCTGCCGCACGGTGGACAAAGCCTCGGCGTTGACGACCTGTGTGCTGTCGACGATATGGGCAATCACCGGTTGGGTGATCAGCACGATCGCAGCCGCGTTGATCGCGACCAGCACGACAAGATACAAAAGGCCGACAACAATCAGGCCAGCGATACCAGACCCCTGACCAAGATCCGCCCCGGAAAGCGACGCAGTCATGACCGCAGCCGCAATTCCCACACCGACCGCGGCAAGCACGCCCAGCGCGATGGTGCCGACAACCACGCGGCCAATGATGGTTGATGTTTTCGGGTCGGTCACAAAGGTGATTTCATTGCCCAGAACCTTGGTGTTGGTCAGATAGGCAAAGGCCCGGACGCGGTAGATCACAAAACCGATCAGCAGCCAGATGTATCCGACAATACCCACGGCAAACGCAAGCAACGGCGGATCGCTCTGCAAAGAGGATGCAGACATCGCAACCAGAACGCCGGCAGCAACAAGCAATGCAAATCCGATGAAAACGTGGATCATTGCCTTGTAAAGTGCGGTCCACTTGCCGCCCTGCTGCATCTGGAAGTTGCCGTACCACATGCGGTCGGCCATGTATTTCTCAAGGTAATATGTCTGACGCGGCAGCAGGATACCCAGCGTTATGATGCTCAGGAGCGTATATCCGATCGCACGCCAGACATAGCCCAGCGCCTCGGACGTCATGCCAAAACGGATACTGCGCAACCGCGTGCGCGCCATCAGATAGCGGCGCGCGCGATACTGCGCGAAAAAGATCAGGGGCACGGTCGCCAGCAAACTCAGATACAGCACACCGACGTTTGCAATCTGCGCCTCCGGGGTTGTCGCATCAAAGACAAATCGGATGCCGACAAAGAACAACAGCACCTGCACGATGCCCAGATAGACCGCCAGAAACACAATCGCGACCAGAAACCCAAGCAGCTTTTCAAGCCCGGTTCCGGTGTATTCAAACGCATCGGTGCCCACCTTGGTCGATGACCAGATGTATTTGCGGATCCGGGTCTTGGCCCAGAAACGATAAATTCCCAGTGTTACCACGGTTAAAAGGCCGGTCATGAAGGCCAGTCCGAACAAAAAACCGCCTTCGCCGAAATATCGCGCTTCCAGAGTTGTCTTTTGCATGATGCCGAATGCCTTTCACAAAAACTGAACCTGACTGCGGCGCAGACGTTGCATCGCTGGGTAAAATTGATGCTCACGCCGACGCAAATCGGCAAGTGAAATTCTGATGGCTGTCAACCGGTTGGGACCGGGTATGGTTTCAAAGCCACAGGTTGTAAAAGTCGCAATTTCCGCCTGCCATCAAAGCCGCACCGGCGGGGCCGTGCCTGCGTGAATAGCCCGTGCGAGGCGCGCGGGACAGATGGGGCAACAGGCACGCGGCATGGGTCATATGATCACGAAGTCCCGACGCCCAGGCACCATTCCCCGATCGACCTGCGCCGATGTTTCGACATGAAACCTGCCCCGAACCATCGTGCCGACAGATTTGAAGGCGGTTCACACGGCAATTTCCAGCAGGATCACATCACTGGCAGCGGAAAAATCGGTGATCGTGCCGCGCTGCGTGCTGCCCGGCGCGGCGGTGGACACAAACGCATCGCGCCCGCTGCCGTTGGCCAAACGTCACATCGACGAGTTCTTCACGTCGCTCTGCAGGCACAAAGCCAAGGCTGCTGAACGTGATGATCCCGTCGTCGGTGAAAAACCGGATGGAGCTGCCGGAAACCGGTGCCGGTCGGAGATGCGAAGATCGTTCACCAGAAGCCGGCACGCTTGCCAACCATGCAGAGGCGCGCTCAGCCGGAAGCGTCCGAAGTGATCTTGACGACAACAGGCCGGTTTTCCCTTCACTCCAGTTTGAACACCATCGTGCGAACTTACGACGGCTAGTCAATCGGCTGAAGACCAACCGATGTTTTCAATTGAACTTGTTGTCACGCGGGAACCCGCGCGGGGCCATCCGCCCGGCGGACGCCCGCGCGCCCAGCCACTCGGCAAGGTCGGGCTCCAGCCGGGTCCGGCCCGCCGGATCTTTCCACGCAAGACCCTCGGCCAGAATGAAAGTCGTGGCATCGGCCAACCCGCCATCCTTGTACTTTTGCAATCGAACACCCTTGCCGCGCGGCATTTCGGGCAAGTCGGCGAGGGGGAACACCAGCAGTTTTCGGTTGTCACCCACCACGGCAACATGATCGCCGATGACCGGGCGACATAGCGCGGTTTTCACCCCGTCACGCACCGTCAGGACCTGTTTGCCCGTCCGCGTCTGCGCCACCACGTCGTCCGACGGCAGCACGAACCCGTCACCGGCGGTCGACGCGATCAGCAGTCGTTGCCCGGCCCGGTGGATCATCAGATCGGTGATTTCGGCGTCATTGGGCAGGTCCACCATCAGCCGCACGGGTTCGCCCATGCCGCGTCCGCCGGGCAGATTGGCCCCGACCAGCGTATAGACCCGTCCGTTCGACCCGATCAGGATGATCCGGTCGGTGGTTTCGGCGTGGAACAGGAAGCGGCCCTCGTCGCCGTCCTTGAACTTGACCTCGGCATCCAGCGCCTGATGGCCCTTCATCGCCCGGATCCACCCCATCCTGGAGCAGATGACAGTGATCGGCTCGCGTTCGATCATCGCCTCGAACGGCACATTTTCGACCTCGCCCGCCTCGGCAAAGGTGGTGCGGCGCAAGCCGTGTGTCCAACTGTGGCCAAAGGTTTTCTGCACTTCGGCCAGATCCCGCCCGATCCGTTTCCATTGCAACCGGTCGTTGGCCAGCAGATCCTCCAACCCGGCGCGCTCGATCATCAGGGCGTTGCGTTCGGCCACCAGTTCCATTTCTTCCAACCGCCGCAAAGACCGCAAGCGCATGTTCAGAATAGCTTCCGCCTGCACATCGGTCAGCTCGCCCTCGCCTTCCGGCGGCGAGATGTAATCGCGCTCCGACATCGCCCGCGTGAAGGCACGACCCCAGTTTTCGGCCATCAGGGCACGCTTGGGATCTGCGTCATAGCGGATGATGTCAATCACCCGGTCAAGATTCAGAAAGGCGATGATAAAGCCTTCCAACACTTCGAGCCGGTGGTCGATCTTTTCCATCCGGTATTCGCTGCGGCGGCGCAGAACTTCGCGCCGGTGGTCCAGAAATGCGCGCAACACCTCTTTCAGACTGCACACTTTGGGCGTGCGACCATCAATCAGCACGTTCAGGTTCAAGCTGAAACGCACTTCCAGATCCGAGTTGCGAAACAGCATCCCCATCAGCATGTCAGGCTCTACCGTCCGGCTGCGAGGTTCCAGCACGATGCGGATGTCATCGGCGGATTCGTCGCGCACATCGGCCAGAAGCGGCACCTTCTTGGTCTGGATTACCTCGGCCAGACGCTCGATCAGCTTGGATTTCTGCACCTGATAGGGAATTTCCGTGACGATGATCTGCCACTGCCCGCGCCCAAGATCCTCGATCACCCACCGCGCCCGCGTGCGAAACGCGCCGCGCCCGGTGCGATAGGCCTCCAGGATACTGCCGCGCGGTTCCACGATGACCCCGCCGGTCGGAAAATCGGGGCTGGGCACGATGGCGACCAGCGCATCATCGTCGATTTCGGGATCTTTCAGCATTGCCTGACAGGCGTCGATCAGTTCGTGCAGGTTATGGGGCGGAATGTTGGTGGCCATGCCCACCGCAATGCCGCTGGAGCCATTGGCCAAAAGGTTCGGAAAGGCGGCGGGCAGAACCACGGGCTCCTGCAGGCGGCCATCGTAATTGTCACGGAAGTCGACCGAGTTTTCGTCCAGCCCTTCCATCAGCGCCTCGGCGGCGGCGGTCAGGCGGGCTTCGGTATATCGGCTGGCGGCGGGGTTGTCGCCGTCGATATTGCCAAAGTTGCCCTGCCCGTCAACCAACGGATAACGCACGTTGAAATCCTGCGCCAGCCGCGCCATCGCGTCGTAAATCGCAGCGTCACCATGGGGATGGAAATCCCCCATCGTATCGCCCGAGATCTTTGCCGATTTCAGAAACCCGCCCGTGGGCGACAGCCGCAGACGCCGCATCGCGTAAAGAATCCGGCGATGCACGGGCTTTAACCCATCACGCGCATCTGGCAACGCGCGGTGCATGATTGTGGACAAGGCATAGGTCAGGTACCGTTCGCCAATAGCGCGGCGCAGCGGTTCGGACGTTTCCAGAGGCACGATCTTGGGGTCGTCAGGCGTGTCGGTCATGAATGTTGTGTAGTCAGACGCGGCGCGGTGGTCCAGCCGGATTTCACGGGACCGGCCGGATTTGCTGTGGCAGACGTGCAACGGGGAAAATTTCGCGGAATTTCCACCACACTCTTGCCGGGATTGTGTTAAGACACGCGGAAATAATCAGTGATTCAGGTGCCAGATGATCCGCTTAACTTTGCTTCTTTGCGCTGCGATGTTCGTGACGCTGGCAGTTGGCGGGCGCGATTTCGGGCAGACCCGTCCGGGCCTCGCGGGCGCTTATGTTGTGGATACCACGCTTCCCAAACCGACCCGCAGCGCGCCACAACAAGACACGGATGTGATCAGCGCCAATTTCACGACCGACGCCCCGCAGACGTCGCAACCTTCGTCCGCGCTGCCCCTGCCGCTGGTGCAAAAGCTGCCGGTTCCGGTTCCGGATGCCGCCGCCCCGGCGACCAAGCCTAGCACGGCGCAATCTGCTGATGCCGTGTGGTATGTGTCGGCAAAAGCCGTGAACGTGCGCGAAGGGCCGTCAACCCAGTATTCGGTCATCGACCGATTGACGCGCGGCGAGGCGGCAACAGTGGTTGCGCTGGAAGGCAATGGCTGGGCCCGCATCCGCATCGAAGGCGACGGGATCGAAGGCTATGTTTCGGCCGATTTCCTGACGCCGGACGCCCCCGGCAACTGAGCCTTTCCGTTTGCGATGCACCGGCCAAGCGGCTAGTCAGGCGCATCCCCAAGCGCGAGGCCGCATGTCCCCCCAACGTTCCGTCCTGATCACCGGCTGTTCCAGCGGCATCGGCCTTGACGCGGCGCGGGGGCTCAAGGCCCGCGGCTGGCGGGTCTTTGCCACCTGCCGTGCGGAAACCGATTGCGCGCGCCTGCGCGCCGAGGGGCTGGAAAGCTTTCCGCTGGACTACGCGGACGAGGCAAGTATCTCAAGCGCGGTGGCCGAAGTTTCAACCCGTACCGGCGGCATGCTGGATGCCCTGTTCAACAACGGCGCTTTTGCGATTCCGGGCTATCTTGAGGATCTTCCGCGGGACGCCCTGCGCACGATCTTCGAGACGAACGTGTTCGGCTATCATGATCTTTCGTGCCGCGTGCTGCCCCTTATGCGCAAGAACCGAGGTGGTCGGATCGTGAATTGTTCCTCCATTCTGGGCTTTGTGGGCACCAGATGGCGCGGCGCTTACGTTGGCACCAAATTCGCGCTGGAGGGGCTTTCGGACGTGCTGCGCATGGAACTGGCCCCTGACGCAATCGACGTGATCCTGATCGAACCCGGCCCCGTCACATCGGATTTCCGCAAGAACTCTGCCCTGCAGTTTCACCGCTGGGTCAACTGGCAAGACTCCCGCCACAAGGACAGTTATCAGGCGCTGCTGGCGCGGTTCGCCAAGTCTGACGGGCCAGACCGCTTTGAACTTCCCGCCTCTGCCGTAACGGCCAAGCTGGTTCATGCTCTGGAAAGCCGCCGCCCCAAGGCGCGTTACTTCGTGACCACTCCGACTTATGTCATGAACATCGCCCGCAGACTTTTACCGACGCGCGCCCTGGATTGGATGCTGGCAAAAGGGTAACGGCGCCAGAGTGACAAAACGCGCGCTTCGCTTTTTGCACCGAGACCGCTAGATCAGGTGAAACCTATAAGGACCGGCCCATGTTCAACAGCCCCTTCGTAATTCTGATCGCCATCCTGATGCTGATCGTGCTGATCATCCTGATGGTCGGCATCGGCGCATTCGCCAAGGGCGGCGAATTTCACAAGCGCAACTCCAACCGCCTGATGCGTTACCGGATCGCTGCACAGGCAGTTGCGGTTCTGCTTATTCTGGCGTTTGCGTGGTTTCGATCCACAGGGGGGAACTGATGGTCGTTCTGTCAAAGATCTACACGAAAACCGGGGATGACGGCGAAACCGCGTTGGGCAACGGTGCGCGGGTTGCCAAACATTCCCTGCGGGTCAGTGCTTACGGCACGGTTGATGAGACAAATGCGACTGTTGGCCTTGCCCGCCAACACTCGGCCGGTGACATGGACGCCGCCCTGCAGCGCATACAGAACGATCTGTTCGATCTTGGCGCCGACCTGTGCCGCCCCGATATGGCGCGCGACCACGAGGCGGGCTATGTGCCGTTGCGCATCCTCGACAGTCAGGTTCTGCGGCTGGAAACCGAGATTGATGCGATGAATGATCGCCTGACGCCGCTGCGCAGCTTTATCCTGCCGGGTGGGTCTGCCCTGGCCGCGCAATTGCATCTGTGCCGCACCGTCAGCCGCCGCGCAGAACGCCTGACCGTGGAACTTGCGACCATGGAAGAAATCAATCAGGCCGCCGTCAAATACCTGAACCGGCTGTCGGACTGGTTCTTTGTGGCGGGCCGGATCGCCAACAACGACGGCAAGGATGATGTGCTTTGGGTGCCGGGTCTGACGCGCTGATCGGAATTTCCGTTCAATGAAGCGGCACAACGTGGCGTTCCCACCCCTCCCCGCGTCGATTTTACACTGTCGTGGCTGCGCGGGACGGGGTAATCACGCAACTGAATTTGGCTTTGAAGGAGATGCGCGATGAAGGTTCTGGTGCCTGTCAAACGTGTGATCGACTATAACGTGAAGGTCCGCGTCAAGGCGGATGGCAGCGGCGTTGATCTTGCGAATGTGAAAATGTCGATGAACCCGTTCGACGAGATTGCGGTCGAAGCCGCGATCCGCCTGAAAGAAAAAGGCACGGTCACCGAGGTGATCGTCGTCTCCATCGGCGTAAAGCAATCGCAGGAAACCCTGCGCACCGCCCTTGCAATGGGGGCCGACCGCGCGATCCTGATCGAGGCAGCGGCAGACGTTCACACCGATATCGAGCCTCTTTCGGTGGCAAAGCTTCTGGCCGCCGTCGTCAAGGAGGAAGACCCCGGCCTTGTGATCTGCGGCAAACAGGCCATCGACAACGACATGAACGCGACCGGCCAGATGCTGTCGGCCCTGCTGGGCTGGAGCCAGGCGACGTTCGCCAGCGAATTGGCGATTGAGGGCGATCATGCGGTCGTCACGCGCGAAGTTGACGGCGGCTTGCAGACGATCAAGGTGGCCATGCCCACAATCGTGACGGTCGATCTGCGCCTGAACGAGCCGCGGTATGCCAGCCTGCCCAACATCATGAAGGCCAAGGCCAAACCGCTGGCCGCAAAGACCCCCGCCGATTACGGCGTCGATGTCACACCTCGCCTGGCAATCATGAAAACGGTTGAACCGGCGGGCCGCAAGGCGGGCGTCAAGGTGGCCTCGGTGGACGAGCTGATTGCGAAACTCAAAGACGAAGCGGGGGTGCTCTGATGGCTGTTCTTCTTCTTGCCGATATTGTTGACGGGCAACTCGCCACCGATTCCGTGGCCAAGGCGCTGACGGCCGTTAAATCGCTTGGCCCCGTGACTGTTCTGGTTGCCGGAACCGGTGGCGATGCCGCAGCAGCCGAAGCGGCAACGCTGGCCGGGGTGACGAAAGTGCTTTTCGCCGACGATCACGCCTATTGCCACAGCATGTCAGAACCCACCGCAGAACTGATCGTGTCGCTTGCGGGCGGGTTTGATCACATTGTCGCAGCCTCGGGCGCGTTTTCCAAAAGTGTCATGCCGCGTGTGGCGGCGATGCTGGATGTTATGGTAATTTCCGAAGTCGTGGCGGTGATTGATGCCGACACGTTTGATCGCCCGATCTATGCCGGCAATGCCATTCAGACGGTGAAATCGGGCGACGCGAAAAAGGTGATGACCGTGCGGACCGCCACGTTCGAGGCGGCAGGCGCGGGCGGCGCGGCTCCGGTCGAGAAAACATCGGCCACCGTCAACAGCGCGCTGTCGGCTTGGGTCGAGGACAAGGTTGCCGCGTCAGACCGCCCCGAACTCACCTCGGCGGGGATCGTGGTTTCTGGCGGGCGCGGGGTCGGGTCGCAATCCGACTTTGCGCTGATCGAATCGCTGGCTGACAAGCTGAACGCCGCCGTTGGTGCAAGCCGCGCCGCTGTTGACTCGGGCTATGCGCCGAACGACTGGCAGGTTGGCCAGACCGGCAAGGTTGTGGCCCCGAACCTTTATGTTGCCGTCGGCATTTCGGGTGCGATCCAGCATCTTGCCGGCATGAAGGACAGCAAGGTGATCGTTGCGATCAACAAGGACGAGGAGGCGCCGATCTTTCAGGTTGCCGATTACGGGCTTGTCGCCGATCTGTTCACCGCCGTGCCGGAACTGATCGAAAAGCTCTGATCCTTCAGGATATTTCGTGGAGCGGGCGCACTGACATGCGCCCGCTTTCGTTTACCACAGCGCCAGAACGGCATCTGACAAGGCCTGTGCCACCTCGGCATGCACCGCAGGGCCGGGCAGTCCCAGCGCCGCAGGTTCATCAAGCGGCCCGAACGCCATGCCGTCCAGACCGCACGCCCGCGCTGTCGGTGAACTGACCACCTCCAGATAGCTGGAGGCATGGGGCCGGACCGCCGCGACCATTTCGGCATCGACCAGAATCGGATCATGCGTCAGGTTGGGAAAGCGGTCCGGCGCCTGCGGCGCATGACCCGACAGCCACATCAGAACCGTCTTGCCGTGCAACAGACCCAGAAGCCCGGTCATCCGCGTCACCCAGGCCGCACGCAATTCCTCGGCCACAACCTCGAATTTTGCGGGCGATACCGCGTGCAGAGTGTGCAGCATGTGGCGGGTGAAATGAAACTCGGTAAAATCGACCGACCCGAACAGGCTTTTCAACAAGGGCGATGCGCGCAGGAACCGGTCATTTCGGCGCGGATGCACCGAATAATAGCGGTTCGTCAAGTTCTGGGCGCCCACCATTTGCACGACCGTCACCCGCGCCCCGGCGGCGATATCAAGCATCGTCGGGTCATTCACATATACATCCGGCCCCGCATTCACGAAGCCAAGATTGACGACAGGCAAACCCGCCGCCTGTTCCAACAGCGCCGGATAAGGCCTTGGCACGAACTTGCCATAGGTTTCGGTGCCTCCCAGAACCGCGATATAGGGCTGATCCAACGGCCTTTTCGGGCCGCGAAGCAGCAGTTTCGATATGCCGTATTGGCATGGAAAATAGTTCAGGGCCCCCTCGCCCTGGTACGCATAGCTCATGTCACCCATCCCACTTGGTCACCCACGACTCAGTCTGCCCGACAGCGGTTTCCAAAGTGCTAAGCGGCAAATTCATGGCGAGTTTTAGCCATCATCCGGGCGCTTCCCGGCCTTGCACCCCGGCCTGCGCGGGGCGTATGGTTCAGCACCGGGATCAAGGGGCGAACGCATGGCAATTCAATCGGTGGGCATCGTCGGTGCAGGGCAGATGGGCAGCGGAATCGCTCATGTCTGTGCCCTGGCAGGATACGATGTGCTGATGAACGACATCAGCGCCGAAAACATCGCCAACGCGATCGCCGTAATCGACCGGAACATTGAACGTCAGGTCACGCGCGGCAAGACCACGGCGGACGCGAAACTGGCTGCAATGGCCCGCATCAAAACGACGCAGACCCTGTCCGATCTGGGCCAGTGCGATCTGATCATCGAAGCCGCAACCGAGCGGGAAACCGTGAAGCAGGCGATTTTCGAAGATCTGGTGCCGCATCTGAAGCCCACCACGATCCTGACGTCGAACACCTCGTCCATCTCGATCACCCGACTGGCGTCGCGCACCGACCGGCCGGAAAAGTTCATGGGCTTCCACTTCATGAATCCGGTGCCGGTGATGCAGTTGGTGGAGCTGATCCGGGGCATTGCGACGGACAGCCCGACCTATGACAGCTGCCTTGAGGTGGTTGAAAAGCTGGGTAAAACCGCCGCCTCGGCCGAAGATTTCCCGGCTTTCATCGTGAACCGCATTCTGATGCCGATGATCAACGAGGCGGTCTATACGCTTTACGAAGGCGTGGGCTCGGTCAAATCCATCGACGAGTCGCTGAAACTGGGCGCCAATCACCCGATGGGGCCACTGGAACTGGCTGATTTCATCGGGCTGGACACCTGCCTTGCCATCATGAATGTGCTGCACGACGGGCTGGCCGACACCAAATACCGCCCATGTCCGTTGCTTACAAAATATGTCGAGGCAGGCTGGCTGGGCCGCAAGACGCAGCGCGGATTCTACGATTATCGGGGCGATGTGCCGGTGCCGACGCGTTAATCGCGCAGAGCCAGGGTCCGTGCCCGCAGCCACGCCAGAAATCCGCGCGGATTGGCCATGTGCGGGGCCATTTCCTCGGGGCTGATCGGGTGGCCGATGAACGGGCGCTGCGGTTTGTTGAGCGCGTGCTTGATCTCGAACAGCAAAAGCCCTTGCCGCAGGGTCGCAGAAAGCTTGTTTGCGATCTGATACCAACGGCTGTTCTGCCCTGTAAAGCAAATCGGCACCACTGTCGCACCACTGCGCCGCACCATCTTGTGCGTGAACGGGTTCCAGTCCGCTTCGATCGCGGGGCCAAACCACGTTTCCGAACTTGCCACCCTGCCGGCCGGGAACAGGATGATCACCCCGCCCGCCCGCAGATGCGCCATGGTTTTTTCGCGCATCTCCAGCCCAAGTTCCAGCGCGTCATCCTCATGTGGGAACGGCACCGGGATCATGAATTCCGCCACTTCCGGAATCCCGGTCAGAAGTGAGCGCGTCAGAATCCGGAAATCGGACCGTACGCGGTTCACCATTTCCGCCATGATCATGCCGTCGACCAATCCGTGCGGATGGTTCGCCACGATGATCACCGGTCCGGTTGCAGGGATGCGGCGGATTTCTTCGTCGGGCGTGTCGATGCGGATGCCCATGTGGCGGATCGCCTTGGGCCAGAACGGCGCACCAATGGGCGCGCCCGTCTGTTCAAAGCGGCGGATCAGCCGGATCAGGGTGATTTTGGCCGTCATCCATTCCAACGCGCGGATGGTCAGAACCTTGATCGGGCTCTTGAACGTACCTGCATAGGACAGCCGCTTTTTGTCATAGGGCTGATCATTTTCAGCCTTCGGCAATTTTGGCGGGCGCGTGTGTTCGGTCACGAAAGGTCAGCCTTTTTCCCGCGCGCCGCCTTAGTGATCTTCACCAAACCGGTTCGCAATCAGCGCCTCAAGCGCACTTGCCAGCGCGTCCGCGTCCGGACCGCTTGTCAAAACGTCTATAGAGGTTCCGCGCGATGCCGCCAACATCAAAAGCCCCATGATGGAATCGCCCGAAACGGTCATTCCATCTTTGCTGACCTGCGCCGTTGCGTCAAACCGCTCGACCGTTTCAACGAATTTTGCAGACGCCCGGGCATGCAACCCTTTCTCGTTCACAATCAGAAACTTAACCGAATTCACGAGGCTGCGCTTTCGTCACCAAGATCCAGCGAGTTGATGTATTTGCGCCCTGCCTCCAGCGCCGCCGCTACCGCCTCGGGCACCGCGAGGTCGCGGGATTTGGCCAGTTTGATCAGCATCGGCAGGTTCGCGCCGTAAAGAATCCGCCGGTTCCGCATCGCACAGGCCAGCAAGGACAGGTTCGAAGGTGACCCGCCGAACATGTCGGTGACAACCACAACGCCCTTGCCCGAATCCACCGCATCGGCGGCATCGCAGATCTCGACCTGCTTTGCCGCGCGGTCGTGGTCGTCCGAGATCGAGATCGCAATCATGTCTGCCTGCTTGCCGACGACATGCTCGACAGCCGAAAGATATTCGCGCGCAAGTCCGCCGTGTGCCACGATGACAATACCAATCACCGGCCGATCATCCCGATTTCGCAGCAGGCACACCGACGGCCCTGCGCTCCAATTCTCTGTGCCGTTTTGACACTGCCCACCCGGCTTCTGCAAGTGCATCGCCCAAAATTTCTGCAACTGCGACACTTCTGTGCTGCCCGCCTGTGCAGCCCAGTCCAATTGACAGATGCGCTTTGCCTTCGGACAACTGCGCAGGAAGCAGGAACAGCACCAGATCGCGCAGCTTTTCCAAAAACGGCTCGAACCGCGTGTCAGTGCGGATATGCGCAACAACAGCCGGATCGCGGCCATCCAGCGCACGCAGGGCGGGCACCCAATGCGGGTTTTGCAAAAAGCGGCAATCGAACACCATATCGACGCCGCGCGGCAGGCCACGCTTGAAGGAAAACGACTGCAAGGATACCGCAAGCCGGGTGGCGGATTTCCGGCTGAACCAGACGGCAAGCTCCGCCTTCAGATCATGCGGAGACATGTCGGACGTGTCGATCAGGTGATCGGCCCGCACCTTGATGGGCGCCAACAGATCAATCTCGCGTTCGATCCCCTGCGCGGGCGTCTCGTCCGGGGCAAGTGGATGGCGCCTGCGGGTTTCGGAATAGCGCCGGATCAACTCGCCCGTGCCACAATCAAGGTACAAAACCTCAAGCATCACACGCGGATCGCGGGTGAGCCGGTCGATGAGTTCGACCAGAGCCGTGGCGTTGAAATCGCGGTTGCGCACATCAAGGCCAAGCGCGATGGGGCGGTCCAGCGGCTCGCCATCGGTCAGGCGCGGCACAAGGCTGAGCGGCAGGTTGTCGATCACCTCATAGCCCAGATCCTCCAGTGCGTTGATCGACGTGCTGCGCCCGGCCCCGGACGGACCGGTGACAAGAACCAGACGGTGTTCCCGCAGGGTCGGGTTGGCTGGACTTTGCGATTCAGCAAACATGGGGTCTTTTGTCATCTGATCAGGTGTGGGATCGGGCTTGAGGTCAGGCGCGTCGGCCCGCTTTGGCATATTGCATCAATACGGCATGAAAATGGGCATCGTCGCGGCCCAAAGCAAGGTCAATCCGCACACCCCTGATCACGATGCTGCGCTGCGGCGGGAGGCGGTCGGTTTCGCGCTGACCCAGATCGACTGCAAGATGCACCCGCGCGGGGCCGAACGGCGTTGCGTTCAGCAAACCAACGCCCCGCGCTTCGATCAGGCCGACAAGCGGTTCCGGGCAATCGGCAATCAGACAGCCATTCCGCACCGTCAGGAATGTCTGGTCGTCGGCCACAAGCACAGCCCCCAAGGCCATCATCTGCAAGGCAAGTGCAGATTTGCCACTGCCCGACGGCCCCATGATCAACACCGCGCGGCCGTCGAGGGCCACGGTGGTTGCGTGCATCAGCAGCGCATCCGGGTCGCCCGGCCCGGTCAC
>JBGSRQ010000433.1:0-2797 GCA_041737515.1 Rhodobacterales bacterium
GCCGTGCGGGTTGCGCCGACAATATGTCTTGCCGGAACAGGCGCACATAGCGCCAAAGCGAAACCCGGTCAGGGCGCGGCGTGGGCTTGGGCGGCACGGGTTCGGGGGTGATCATGCGGCGCGGCTGACATGGCCCGAAGCGGCGCGGGTGATCCGGCTTTTCGACGGAGCCCTGCCCGCATACCGCAGGGCCAGGGTCTGCGCCCCTGCAGTGATGCGAAAATAATCATAATCGCCGGGTCGGTCAAAGGCGCAAAGATACTGGAAATGCAGCCGGAAAAACTTCCAGCGCAGTTCCTTCCAGCGTTCGGGGCTCAGCGTCTGGGTAAAGGCCGCCGACACCACCAGCGGCCAAAGCTGCCGCTCGGGGGCCACGCCCGTCACCGCAACCGGATCACACAGCGCAAAGGCGCAGCCATCGCCCGGGGCGGTCACATCCACCCATGTGATATCGGAGCGGGCCGAAAGATCATGCAGATCGGCGCGCAAACGGTCGGCCTTGGGAAGAAACGACACCATCGGCACCACCTGCCCCAGCGACAGGAAGGAAAGGGCCGGGCCACCCAAAGGCACCCCGGCGCGCAACAAGTCGGCAAGTATCGACACGGCCAGATGCGCGCCCGACGAATGGCCCACGATCAGAACCTCGTCCACATCGGGCGTCAATGCTGCGGCAATCGTTGTGCGGAATTCGGCCATCCGCGCCTCAAGCTCGGGCGGATTGGCCCCGCCCGCCTGCGCCGAATAGGCATAGTCATGCATCAGGTAATAGGCGTAGAACCTTGCATCCCTGGCGCGAAACCAGCGCAGGGTCAGCCAGATCGCAATCAGCCCCAACCCCAGACCGCCATAAATCACACCGCCAGATCCGGGGGCAAACCATCGCGGCCCCCCAAACCACCCCGTCACGGCGGCTTGCAGACCAACCACGCCCCACCACACCGCAACCCCGACACCCAAAGCCACGCCGAGTTGCACCAGCAACATCACGATCGGATAAAGGGCAGCGATCATCGGCCCCTTGCGCAGCCGCATCAATCGGAAAAGCGCACCCGACCCGATGTAGGCCCAGGCGGTGCGGATCAGTTGCAGATAGGTGGCAGTGATCCCTGATCCCATCGAGCCGCGCACGATATCGGACCACACCAACACCTCGACATCGGTTTCGGCCCCTCGCCCCGCGATCTGTGCGCTGACATGCCAGCCATAGGGCCCGCGCGTTTTCTTTGGGGTCAACGTCAGCTCATAGCCAGAAATGGCAGCCTGCGCGGCCCCTTCCTTGCGGTAAAGCTCGCGGTAGCGGCGGGGATGGATCGGATCATACCCCGGAATATAGAACACCCGGCGGCGAAACGGGGTCGCCGGTGATCCGTGTGGTCTGTCGGTGTCTTTGTCCATGAACCCCTCACGCGCGGGAAACGCTAATGGGTAATTCGGGCGAAAAACAGGCCCAACCGGGCCGCCCGTCAGCCCAACGTGCCCAGAACCGGCACATTTTCCAGAAGGAAGAACGAAAAGGCGGAAAACGCGCCGGTCAGAAGCGCAAATCCCACGACAATCAGCAACAGTCCCATCACCCGCTCGATCGTTTTCATGTGCTTTTTCAGTCGTGTCATCAGGCCCAGAGAACGCTCGACAAACACCGCAGCCAGCAGAAACGGGATGCCCAGACCCAAGGCGTAAACTCCCAGGAGTGCCGTCCCCCGCGCGATGCTGGATTCGGACGCCGCGAGCGACAGGATTGCGCCCAGTTGCGGGCCGATGCAGGGCGTCCAGCCGAACGCAAAAGCAAGGCCCAGCACATAGGCCCCGAAAGCCGATCCGCCACGGTCGCCGACATCCATTCGCGCCTCGCGGTCAAGGATGCCGATCCGGAACACGCCAAGAAAATGCAGCCCGAAAACAATGACTACCACGCCGGATACCTTGGCCAGAATGTCCTGATATTCCAGATAGACCGACCCGATCACCGAAGCCGCAAAACCCAGAAACAGGAACACCGTGGAAAGGCCCAGCACAAAGAACAGAGCAGGCAGCATCACCTTGCGGCGGGCGGGGCCGTCGGCGCGCATCTCGCTCATCTTGATGCCGCCCATGTAGGCGAGGTAAGGCGGCACGATCGGCAGCACGCAGGGGCTGAGGAACGACAGGACGCCCGCGATCAGGGCGACCAGCATCGCAGGCAATAGACCCGCATCGATAAGATCAATTCCGAACATTCCCGTCCCCTTTCAACGTGGTATAGCCGAGGTCAGGGCAAGCGTCATGGGGGCGCGCGTCACGATGCCGTGGCGGAATGTGTCAACGCGCGGCAATGGATGGAAAAGATGCCTTCGGCGAGAGTACTTTTGCAAAGATGAAATCGCGGGCCTGGGATGAGGATCTGGATTGCGAAGGGTTGCTGTGCCCCCTGCCCGTGCTGCGCGCGCGCAAGCGGTTGATCGCAATGGTCCCCGGTCAGGTTTTGCGAGTGCGCGCAACCGATGCGATGGCCGCGGTGGACCTGCCGCATTTCTGCCTCGAGGCCGGGCACGCATTTCTGGGTGGTGACGTGCAGGACGGTGTCGCAACCTATCTGATCCGCCGCGGCCGTGATCTGCCGGGGCAATGACTGGCTGCGGCGCGGCGTAAAGAACGGGTGCCGGGGTTGCCCCGGCACCCGATCCTGGTCAGCGTCCCAGCGACCACCAGCCTTTGCGCTTGGGTTTGGCTTCCGCATCATCGGCCGGGTCTGCCGATATGGCACCATCGGTTGGCACTGGAAAGGCGGGCGCTGGCTCGGCAGGCACCGGGATGG
>JBGSRQ010000329.1:0-3104 GCA_041737515.1 Rhodobacterales bacterium
GGCGCACCAGCGTGCCGATCGACACGAAACCACCCCGCCGCAGCGCGCTTTTCGGCTGTAGGCATCGGCCTGTTCGCCCCCGTTCGTCCCATCTCAGTCTTCGGGCGCGAACCTTCCGTAGCGGCCTTGCGCGAACACCAAAGGCGCGCCGCGGGTCATTGCAAAGCGGATCACGCGGCCTACGATGATCAGATGATCGCCGCCCTCATGGGTTGCATGTTGTGCGCAATCGAACCGGGCCAGCGCATCCGGCAGGATTGGCACGCCTTCGGCATTGGTATCATGCGCAAGGCCGTCAAACCCCGCACCGCCGCGCATGAACCGGGTGATCATGCCCGCATCATCGGTGCGCAGGACATGGATCGCATAGCGCTGGGCCTCGGCAAAGACCGCAAAACGGCTGGAGGCAAGGGCGGGCGACCACAAGACCAGCGGCGGGTCCAGCGAGACGGACGCAAAGCTGTTGGCGGCAAATCCCATCGGGCCCTGGTTCGTGGCAATCGTGACCAGCGTGATGCCGGTCGCAAAGCAGCCCAGTGCCGCGCGGAAGGCAGGTGTATTTTCGGCGTCGGGGGTATGCTCCAGCATCGGCGCTCCATCTGGCATCAGGCGACCTCGTGCCCGAGGGCCAGTTCATAAAGCGCAAACCAGGACTGGCGGTCCATCGAAATGCGCATGGCATCCGATAATGCGGCAATGCGTTGCAGGCTGTTGGTGCCCATCACCGGTAAAATCCGCGCCGGATGCCGCAAAAGCCATGCGACGGCAACCGCCGACCAATCAGTGCCATGCTCCGCGCCGATCTTGTCCATCATCACGCGCAGGCCCTGCGGCGCCTCGGCCAGAAGGCGGCCGCCTGCAAGCGGCGACCATGCCATCGGCGGGATGCCGCGTTCCTGCAAGGCCGCAAGATCACCGTTGGTCAAAGGATGATGCGCCAGCAGGCTGATCTCGATCTGATTGGTGCAAAGCGGTGTCTGCATCGCCGATTGCAGCAGGCCAAGATCCCACGGGCGGAAGTTTGACACGCCAACCGCGCGGACCTTGCCCGCCGCAACCAGCGCGTCCAGTGCTGCGCCGGTCTCGGCCGCATCCATCAACGGATCAGGGCGGTGCATCAGCAGCACATCAATCCGGTCAGTCGCCATCTCGCGCAGCGAGGTCTCGACCGAGGCCGTGATATGTGCCGCCGATGTGTCGTAATGCTTGACCCGCGCGCCCGCATGGCGACCCACCGGGGCCACGATATCGCATTTTGTCACGATCTCGATCCGGTCGCGCAGGGCAGGGGCGGCGCGCAGGGCGGCCCCAAGCAAGGCCTCGGCGGTATACCCGCCATAGATATCGGCCTGATCCATCGTGGTGATACCCTGGGCCACGCATGCCTCGACCTTGGCCTGCACATGCGCGGGGCTTGTTATCGGATCATCGCCCAACCGCCACATGCCGTAGACGATGCGCGACACATCGACTGCGCCAAGGGTTACACGTTCCATCATCGACTCTCTCCTGTGCCCAAGGGCGTTGGCGGGGTTTGGGAGGTCACGCGGCCATATCCGCGGGGCAGCGAGAAGCCTTTCAGATGCGGCAAGACCCTGGTTCCGAAATGATCGGCCCCGTCCAGATGCGGCGAGACCGGGAAGGCAAGGGCGCGGATGCCGATTGCGTGATCCACCCGGATCCCGGTCCTGCCCTGATCGACCGATCCGACCAGCGCCGCGCCCCGCAACCCTACCGCGCGCAAACGATCCCTGTCCACAGACGTGGTTCAAAATAACCAGAACGCGTCGTCACGCCCGTGTGCGGGATTGCCGGGCTGTGCCAAGGCGGATGTTGCCCTGCGTGCCGTCGCGGACCACGCGCCGATATTGACCGTCAATCCGGGCCGGTTTGCACATCCAAGGCAAGTCGTGCCATCAAGGTTCCTGAGGCACCGATAGAAAACAACGCTCCATCCATGACAACGCTTTGCACCCCCCGCCTGACCCTTTACCCGTGCCGCCCCGATGATGCGGGTGATTTCGTGGCCCTTGAGCGTGATCCCGAGGTCATGCGTTATCTGAACGGCGGGGTGGCGTGTGACCCCGCACGGATCAACCCCGATGCCACCTTCCTGCAGCCGCGTGGTGGCGAACCGCATGTCTGGACAGCGCGACGCCTGGCCGGCGCGGCATTCGTCGGCTGGTTCTGCCTCTGGCCGGAAGGGGGTGGGTTGGCCGAACTTGGCTATCGTCTGCGGCGGGCTGATTGGGGGCAGGGGCTGGCTGCCGAAGGCGCCAGATCTCTGGTTCAATGGGGCTTTGAAAGCGCCGGATACAGCCGGATTTTTGCCCGGACACACGCTGCAAACCGTGCGTCGCGCCGCGTGATGGAAAAGCTTGGCATGACCTTGGTGTTCGGCGACATGCAAGGCAGCCTCGATACCTCGTGTCATCACGAAGATGACGAGCTTGAGTACGAGGTGACGCGCGCGACATGGGGCAAGGCGCAACCGATGGATCCCCCCGCAACAGGGCTTGGCCCCGCCGCCCTTCGGCGCTAGTCAGGGGGGCACCGATCTGTCGCAGGCCCCCCGATGCTGTTCGCCTATACGGAAACTCATGGCAAGCTGACCCGCCTTCCGCCGGAGGCGGATATTGGCTTGGCCGTCTGGATTGATCTTTACCGCCCCTTGACCGAACAGATCGAACGGCTGGACGCGATCGGCGTGGCGGTGCCAAGCCTTGCCGATATGGAGGAGATCGAGATCTCCAACCGCCTTTACCGCGAGGATGGCACCGAATACATGACGGTCGTTCTGCCCGGCCTGTCAGAAACGATGCAGCCCACATCGGGGCCGGTCACGTTCATCCTGACACCGCAGCGCCTGATCACGGTGCGCCACCATGTGCCACGCCCGTTCGAGACCTTTCCCGAACGCGCCGACAAGGCAGTGCTGCCCTGCACCTCGGGCGAAGGGGTGTTTCTGGGGTTGTCTGAAGAAATCATCGGGCGGTTGGCGGATTTGCTGGAAAGCGCCGGACGCAATCTTGACGAGATATCGCAGGGTGTGTTTGCCGAAACCACGCAGGACGGCGCGGCGCTGAGTGCGGCCCTGCGCCGGG
>JBGSRQ010000359.1:0-8049 GCA_041737515.1 Rhodobacterales bacterium
CGTCGCCCGCGCGCAGGCTGGCGGTGATCCGGGCGTTGACCGACGCCGGGGTGCCGGTGCGGGTCATGGTGTCGCCGGTGGTGCCGGGGCTGACTGATCCAGAGGTGGAAACCATTCTGGCGACCGCAAAGGACGCAGGTGCGGTTGCGGCAAGCTGGATTTTCCTGCGCCTGCCGCGCGAGGTGTCGGGGCTTTTCCAGGATTGGCTTTCGGCGCTGCAACCGGGTCGGGCGGCCAAGATCATGGCCCGCGTGCGAGAGTTGCACGGCGGGCGCGATTATGACCCGGAATTCGGCAAGCGGATGCGCGGAGAGGGGGTCTGGGCCGACCTCATGGCGCAACGGTTTGACAAGGCGGTGGCGCGGTTGGGGCTGGACGTCAAACTTGCGCCGCTGCGTTGTGACCTGTTTGCGCCGCCTGCGCGCGTTGGCGATCAGATGACGCTGTTTTGAGACGGCTGCGTTGCCCGTTCCGCACGTCAGGAATCTTCGGCGTTCTGTCCGACGCCTTCGAAGGATTTTGGCGCTACCGTGCCCGGCGGCGTTCGCGGCGCGGCGCTGTATCTTCGCCGGTGCCATCGGCTGCCGACGAGAATCCGCCGAGGGCCTGCGTGATTGCTTCCAGCGTAGGACGCTCGCCTTTCGGGCGCGACTCGAGTGCTTCGCGCATCTTGCGCAGATGCTCGGGCATGGTGCCGCAGCACCCGCCGATGATGCGCACCCCGGCATCGCGCGCCAATGCGGCGTAATCAGCCATCAGATCGGGTGTGCCGTCATAGTGAATGTGGCCGTCGTGATACTTGGGGATACCTGCATTGCCTTTAGCGATGACCGGCCGTTCGCTGCCTTGGGCAAAGAACCCGAGCACCGTTCGCATCAGATCGGATGCGCCAACACCGCAGTTCGCACCGAAGGCGAGCGGTGGATTGGGCAGATTTTCCACCAGATCCGCCAGTGCCGCAGACGTAAGCCCCATCATCGTGCGGCCCGCAGTGTCAAAACTCATCGTGCCGCACCAGGGCATACCGGCCAGTGCCGCCGCTTCGGCCGCCGCGCGGAATTCCTCGGCGGCGGAGATGGTTTCGACCCAAAGCACATCGGCGCCGCCAGCCTTCAGCCCCTCGGCCTGTTCGTGAAACATCTCGACCGCGTTGGCATGGGTCAGCGTGCCCATCGGTTCGAAAATCTCGCCGGTGGGGCCGATCGAGCCTGCAACGATCACCGGTCGCCCCGCCTTGTCGGCAATCTCGCGGCCAAGGGCCGCCGCTGCCTTGTTCAATTCGTGCACGCGCCCTTGCGCGCCGTGAAGTTTCAGGCGGCTGGCATTGCCGCCGAAGCTGTTGGTCAGAAACAGGTCCGAGCCTGCCTCGACGGAATCGCGATAAAGGCTCAGGATCTTGCCCGGCTCGTCGACGTTCCAGAATTCCGGAGCATCGCCCGACGAAAGTCCCATGTTGAACAGATTGGTTCCGGTTGCACCATCGGCAAGAATCCAATCCCGTTCCGACAACATTCTGGTCAAAGCATCGGTCATGGAATCCTCGAGTCGAATATTGGCGCTCAGCCATTGGCCAAGTGCGAGTTCACTTTGCTGTTACACAGCCGGAATTGTGAGGCAAATTCAATGTTTGCATCATCTTTATGAAAAACAGGCGAGTTCGCTTACAATTCCGCCATCAGTTGCGCCTTGGCGACGGGCAGAAGCTCCGCCATTTTCGCCCGGATTGCGTCGGCGCTGGCTTTTTCGCCCAGATCGGCGGCCACCTTGCGCACCACGTCTTCTATGCCGGCCTCTTCGAAATCGGACTCGACCACCGTCACGGCATAGGCTGCTGCATCCGCTTCTGACAGGCCCATCAGACCGGCCGCCCAAAGACCGACCAGCTTGTTGCGGCGGGCTTCGGCGCGGAACTGCATGTTTGCATCGTGGGCGAACTTGTTCTCAAACGCGTTTTCGCGATCATCGAAAGTGGTCATGGCGGGGCCTCTTTTTGGAAACGGATTTGAAAGGAGCGGCATTGCCTGCCTCATATGCCCGCGCGCGACCCGTATCGCAAGACCTCTGCGCGCAAAACCCGGAACCGCTGCCTTGCGACGGGCGATGCCTTCGACTATAGCGCAAGAATGTTCCGCACGGGGTTGACCCGCGCCGGATCGGTCGGTTCGGAGAATGCATGGCACGGCGCAAAAAGGTCTACGAGGGCAAGGCGAAGATCCTCTACGAAGGCCCTGAACCCGGAACACTGATCCAGTATTTCAAAGATGACGGCCTGGCGAGCGCCGAGCCGCCGCAGGCTGCCGTCGATGGCAAGGGCGTTCTGAACAACCGGCTGTCCGAGTTTTTCATGGCGGGTCTGAACGGCATCGGGGTGCCTACGCATTTCATTCGCCGGGTGAACATGCGCGAGCAACTGGTGCGGATGGCGGAAATCATTCCCATCGAAGTGGTGGTTCGCAACTTTGCGGCGGGCGAGATGTCGGCGCGGTTGGGCATTCCCGAAGGTACGGCACTGCCACGCCCGATCGTCGAATACTACTACAAGGATGAAAAGCTATCGAACCCGATGGTGTCCGAAGAACACATCATTGCGTTTGGCTGGGCCAGCCAGCAAGACCTGGACGACATGATCGCGCTGGCCCTGCGGGTGAACGACTTTCTGTCCGGCGTCATGCTTGGGGTCGGTATCCGTCTGGCCGATTTCCGTATCGAGGTGGGCCGGATCTGGGAAGGTGACTTCATGCGCCTGATCGTGGCCGACGAGATCAGCCCGGATTCCTGCCGCCTGTGGGACATGCGCGCGTCCGAGGCATCGGGGCGCGAGGGGATCGAGGTGGAGCCGGGGCCGCTTGCGGATGTGTATTCCGAACTCGCGCGGCGGTTGGGGGTTCTGCCCTCGAATGTGACGCATACGACCAAGCCGACGCTGATCAACTGAAAGGTGAAGCCGATGAAAGCCCGCGTGCATGTGATGTTGAAGGATGGCGTGCTTGATCCACAGGGTGAGGCTGTGCGCCATGCCCTTGGAACGCTTGGATTTTCAGGGGTGACGGGGGTGCGCCAGGGCAAGGTGATCGAGCTTGATCTGGCCGCGACCGACAAGACAAAGGCCGAAGCAGAGGTGCGCGCGATGTGCGAGAGGCTGTTGGCCAATACGGTGATCGAGAAGTTCAGCGTCGAGCTGATCTGAGGCACGGAACCAAAGGTTTTCGAAAACTTTTGCAAATTTCTTCGAAGAAATTTGGTATCAGAGGGCAGGGCCAGCACATGAAGGCAGCGATCATCACGTTTCCCGGTTCGAACTGCGACCGTGATCTGGCGCAGGCTTTTTCCGCCGCCGGGGCCGATGTGACCCACGTCTGGCACAAGGACAGCACCTTGCCGGCGGGCACCGATATTGTGGGCGTGCCGGGCGGGTTTTCGTTTGGCGATTATCTGCGCTGCGGTGCGATTGCCGCGCAATCGCCCATCGGGGCTGCGGTGCGCGCACATGCCGAACGTGGTGGCTATGTGCTGGGCATCTGTAACGGCTTTCAGGTGCTGACCGAGATGGGGCTTTTGCCGGGCGCGCTGATGCGCAACTCCGGCCTCAAGTTCCTGTGCAAATCCGTTGGATTGCGAGTTGAAACCGGGCAAACCGGATTTACGGCCGGATACACGGCAGGGCAGGTCATTTCGCTGCCCATCGCACATCACGACGGGAACTACACGGTTGACCCCGAAACCCTTGCCCGGATTGAGGGCGAGTGTCTTGTTGCCCTGCGCTATACCGCCAATCCGAATGGGTCGGTGGCGGATATTGCCGGGCTTCTGTCAGAAAACCGTCGCGTACTGGGGATGATGCCGCACCCTGAGCGGGCTGTCGATCCGGCCCTGGGTAACGCAGACGGGGCCGCGATGTTTGCCGGGTTGATCGGCAGAATGGCGCTGGCCTAGGGCGGTATTGCTTGAGGCAAAGCGGTGCGGGCCGTAAGGTCGCGCAATGAAGGACGCCGATGCGCAAGATGACGACACTGCAATGAAGCCGGGCGCGTCGTGGCGTCTGAAGCTTGTCGTTGCCTTGCTGGTCATTGTCGCCGTTGTCGTTGTGTTCGTGACCAACCGTTGGCTGAGCGAGCGGTTCACGGAAAGCACCCGCAACCGGGCCGAACTGCGGCTGGCGCTGTACAGCGGGAACATGATGGCGGAGATTCAGCGCACATCGGTGGTTCCGCTATTGCTGGCCGGCGATCCGGTTCTGGTCACATCGCTGAAAGAGGGCGATTTTTCCGCGACCTCCAGTCGTCTGATCGCGCTGCAGAACGAGATCGGCGTGGCGGCGATCCTGCTTCTGGATTCCGATGGGCGCACCGTGGCGGCGACCAACCGCAACGTTCTGGGCACGTCGCATCGCAATGACGCGGCCTTTGTCGATGCGCAGCGTCTGAAAGACACGGTCTTTTCGGCATCGCAGACGGAAACGAACTCGTTCGATTTCACCTACAGCCGGGCGATCCGAGCCGATGGCAAGGTGCTTGGCGTGGTGGCCGTGACGGTTGATCTGATGAAGTTCGAACGCGCCTGGGCGGGCCTGCAGGATGCGATTCTGGTGACCAGCAGCGAAGGGGTTGTGATTCTTGCGACCGAACCCCGGTGGCGGGGTCTGCCTGTGGCTGACGCCCTGGCGGTGCAGGACCCGCCCTCGGCGATCCGGCGGGCACTGCAGGTGACGACGGACTGGGCGCAGAACCCGCCCGATGCCTATGTGCAAGGCGAGGCAGTCATGAAGACGGAATCGCGGGTGCCGTTCCGGGGCTGGCGGATCGTGATCTATACCGCCTACGATTCGGTGCGCGAACGGGTGAACGGCGTTCTGGCGCTGGAGATCATGGGATTTGCGATCCTGCTGGCACTGACGTTTTACCTTTTGTCGCGACGGGCCTGGTCGCGGTCGATGTCCTATCAGCGCGAGTCCGCGGAACTTCGGCTTTTGAACGCGCGTCTGCAGCGCGAGATTGCCGAGCGGGAAAAGGTGCAAAAGGATCTGGCCGTCGCCGAACTGACCCTTGCACAATCGTCTAAACTGGCGGCCCTGGGAGAAATGTCGGCTGCCGTCAGCCACGAGTTGAACCAGCCGCTTGCCGCGATGAAAACCTATCTTGCCGGTGCCCGCCTGTTATTGCAACGCAAGCGTCCGGAGGAAGCATTGTCATCCTTCCAGCGCATCGATGATCTGATCGAGCGGATGGGGGCAATCACCCGGCAGCTTAAATCCTATGCCCGCAAGGGCGGCGAGGCGTTCGAGCCTGTGGACCTGCGTTCGTCTGTTTCGGCGGCATTGTCGATGATGGAGCCGCAACTGAAACAGCGCGTCACCCGCATCACCCGCGCGATGCCGCGCCAGCCCGTCATGGTGATGGCGGACCGGATCCGGTTGGAACAGGTGATCATCAATCTCTTGCGCAATGCACTGGATGCCACCAAATCGGTGAAGGACCCGCAGATTGATCTGTTGGTGACTGCGGGAGAAACGGCGGTGTTGGCCGTGCGCGACAATGGGCACGGGATCGTCAATCTGGAAAACCTGTTCGAGCCGTTCTATACCACCAAGAAACCGGGCGATGGGGTGGGGCTGGGCCTTGCCATCTCTTCGGGTATCGTGACCGACCTTGGGGGCCGTCTGACCGCGCGTAACGCCGATGATGGTGGCGCGGTTTTCGAGGTACAATTGCCCGTTCTGGGCCAAAACGTAAAAGCAGCGGAGTAAGTCAATGGCCCGAGCCATGAAAGTTGCCATCGTCGACGATGAAGCCGATATGCGCCAGTCCATCAGTCAGTGGCTTGCCCTTTCCGGTTTTGATACCGAAACCTTCGCCAGTGCCGAAGAGGCCCTGGCGGGGCTGGGTAACGATTTTCCGGGCGTGGTGGTCAGTGACATCAAGATGCCGGGCATGGATGGCATGGCCTTTCTGAAACGGCTGATGAGCGTGGATTCGGGCCTGCCCGTGATCATGATCACCGGTCACGGCGATGTGCCGATGGCGGTCGAGGCGATGCGGGTCGGCGCGTTTGATTTCCTGGAAAAACCCTTCAACCCGGACCGCATGACCGAGCTTGCCAAGAAGGCGTCGCAGGCCCGCCGCCTGACGCTGGACAATCGCGCTTTGCGCCGCGAATTGTCGGATGGCACGGTGCTGATGAAAAAGCTGATCGGTACCAGTCCGGTGATGGAGCGTCTGCGCGAGGACATCCTTGATCTGGGGCAGGCCGACAGCCATGTGTTGATCGACGGCGAAACCGGCACAGGCAAGACGCTTGTGGCCCATGCGCTGCACGCCGTCGGCCCCCGGGCGGGGCGCAAGTTCGTGACGATTTCCTGTGCCGCATGGTCCGAGGATCAGTTGACCGACCGCATATTCGGCCCGGCCGAAGATGGCACCATTCCCCTGATGGAAGAGGCGCGCGGGGGCACCTTGTGCCTTGAGGATATCGAGGCGCTGAGCCATTCCCTGCAATCGCGCCTGCTGGCCAGGATCAACGATCAGTCGGTGCCGCCCGAAACCCGGATCATCGCGATCTGCAATCGCCACGCGCCTGACACTACGCTGGAGGGCATCCTGCGGCCCGATCTTTTCTATCGGCTTGGGGCGATGACCATCGTTCTGCCGCCGCTGCGGTCGCGGGGCGAAGATATATTGACTCTCTTCACCCGCATGTCCGAACAATTCGCCGAAGAATACGGTTGCGACGCGCCGCAGGTCATGGCTCAGGAAGCGGCCCAGCTTTTGCAGGCCCCCTGGCCCGGAAACGTCCGGCAGTTGGTCAACATCTCGGAGCGCGCGGTGTTGCAGAACCGGCGCGGGTCGGGGTCGATTGCGTCGCTTCTGATGGCGGACAACGAGGCGTCTGGCCCGGCGCTGACCACGGAAGGCAAGCCCCTGAAAGACTATGTCGAGGCGTTCGAGCGGATGCTGATCGACAACACGATGCGCCGCCACAAGGGCAGTATTGTTGCGGTGATGGAAGAGTTGTGCCTGCCGCGTCGCACGCTGAACGAAAAAATGGCCAAATACAGCCTGACGCGGTCTGAATATACATGATCGCACGCCACTCGGTGCCGGTGGCCGCGGTTCCTGCCGCGGCTGTGTTTCCGGTGTCGGCCTGGGCCGAATGCACATCAGGCGGCTGTTATGACGGGCTTTTGTGGTTGCTGGCTGCGACCCTTGCAGCACTTTTGATCCTTGTTGCGCCCGTGATCATGTTGATTGTCAGACTCGTGCAGCACAAACGGCGGGCCGCAAGGATTCTGGGTGCGGTGACTGCAGGGTATCCGGTGTCTTTGGGTGTTGTGCTGACCTTCTGACCCAAACGGCCGGGCATGTTGCGCGATGCCGCTGCATCCGATCCAAATTGCCCATTGTGTTTTGCGCCCCGCTTCCCTTACAGTTGAATGACGCGGGGTCTGTCCATGGGGATAACTTTCGCGCTTCAGTTTCGCTGCCCGGCGCGCGGAACGGATCCAACGGGTCCGAACACGTTGCATGGTGCAGACCGAATGGCCGAAAGGCCGCAAGATCGCCCGTCAAGCCCATGACTTGACGTGCTTTTCAGATGGGTACGATGCGTCGTATCTGGGATAGAACCGCGATGAGCCGCGCCGAACTGGATATGAGAAACCGCAGATGCCCGCCAAGTGCGCGCCTGCGTTTCCGTCTGCCGAGCCTCGCCCGAACAAGCCACCCTTCCGATTGTCGCTGCATCATGGGGCAACCCCCCGGATCAGCGCGGTTGCGCGGGTGCAATGGAACATCATGCCTTCAAAAATGCTTATCGACGCCACCCATGCCGAGGAAACCCGCGTGGTCGTGGTCGACGGAAACAAGGTCGAGGAATTCGATTTTGAAACCATCAACAAACGTCAGCTTGCCGGCAACATCTATCTTGCCAAGGTAACGCGGGTCGAACCGTCGCTGCAGGCGGCCTTTGTCGATTATGGCGGAAATCGCCACGGATTTCTGGCATTTGCCGAGATTCACCCCGATTACTATCAGATCCCCGTCGCGGACCGTCAGG
>JBGSRQ010000383.1:0-9098 GCA_041737515.1 Rhodobacterales bacterium
ACGCCGCAACCAAGCCCGGCGCCCGCGCCCGTGCCGCAAGAGTTTGGTGCGGCGGGATCGCCCTTTGCAATGCCGCAGCCACCGGCGTCGATGCTGGGTGGACAAGCTGCTGTCGCGTCCGCGCCTATCAAGGTTGCCGCCGCGCCCGCTGCCCCGGCTGACGGATCGGCTGCCAAAATGGCTCTCTTGAAGGCGTTCTGCGAAGGCGCAGGCTTGCCGACCACATCATTGGACGGGGTGAACCCCGAAACCTTTGCCCATGAAATGGGCCGCACCATGCGCATCGTTGCATCCGAACTGATGATCCTGCTGCAAGACCGCGCAACCACAAAGAAATTCACCAAGGGTGGCGAGCGCACGATGATCGGCGCCACCAACAATAACCCGCTGAAATTCCTGCCCGACGCCACCCAAGCGCTGGACGCCATGTTCGTCTCGCCGCGCGACGGATTTCTGAAAGGCGGCGACGGTATCGCTGCGGGCCTGGCTGATGTGCGCCTGCACCAGATGGCGATTTTCGCCGCGATCCAGCCAGCGTTGATAAAGCTGTTGTCCGATCTTGCCCCAGAGGCGATTGATGATCAGCCCGGAGGCGGCGGCCTGCTGGGCGGATCAAACAAGAGAAAATCCTGGGATACCTATGTCGAGCGTTGGGATGCCAAGGCTGGCAAGCATGAAAACGGCATGCTTGATGCCTTTCTGACCCATTTCGCCGAGGCGTATTCGGTGGCCGTGGCGGGCATGCGGCAGGGGCGCTAGACGCGTTGATCGGATTTCGCCTTGCTGCTAGGCTGAAAGAAAAGTTTTGAAATGAAGGACTTTCCATGTCTCTGGATTGGTTGACCGCAGCGGTATCCGATGACGAACCCTGTGGCCCGGATTTGGCAGAAATCGACGATTCCGCGTTTGTCGACTATTACTACGAAGCCGAGGCGAACATGCCCGAGCGGTATTTTACCCCGGGCATAAAGGGGCCGGGTGACGATCATGTTCCGGGCGTGCTTTTTGACCCCAAGAGCATTCGTCACGACAAGGAAAAGGAAACGATTGTCGCTCTTCTGAAACGAAGCCGTGATCTGCGGCTTTTGTCTCTTCTGGCGCGCCAGCAAATTCTGGCGGGACGGCTGGAAGGGTATGTGGAGGCGATCAGTGCCATCGCCTCGCTGCTGGAGGTTCATTCGGGCAGCGTGCATCCTGTCGATAACGCCGACCGCCGGTCTGCATTGGAGGAACTGGCGAATGCGACCACGGTTTGCACCGCCATTCAGTATGTGAACGTCGCCGGTAGTGCCGAGATCACATATCGTCGCTATCTTGCCGCCTCGGGGCAATCGGACCCTCGGGCGGGGGAAGTCGGGCTGCAAGCCTCGGGGGTTCTGGGTGCGCTGTCGGCGCCGGGGAACAAGGCGGTCGATCAGGCTCACAAACTGCTAAGTGCGGCTCTGGCCGGGCTGGGCCGGATCAAGGCCGCCTGTCTGCGAGGCGACCGTCCTTTCACGCCGGCGCTGTCCGCTGCTGAAAAAGCCATCGGCGACGTGCGCGCCCTTCTGGAACAGGCGCGGGGCGATCTTCGGGAAGAAGCTGCAGTCGCAGCACTGGTCGCCGCGCCCGACATGCCGAACATGGCGGGCGACAATGCAGCCCCGGTGGCTGCCGCGCCGACAAACGGTCCGGCACGGCAGATTGCCAACAAGGCAGATGCGCGCCAGATGCTTGGTGCCATCGAACTTTACTTCTTTCGCAACGAAGCGTCGTCTGCGGCGCTTTTGCTGGTGACGCAGGCACGCCTTCTGATCGGCAAACCGCTGGTCGAGGCCATTGAGACGCTGCTGCCCGAGGATGCCGGCAAGGTGCGCATTGATTTTGGCCCCGAAACCGGATTTTCGATGTCGATGGACCGGCTGCGGATGCTGTCGGCCGAACTCTCGGCATTGGCCCCGGCAGAACCCGAAGATCCGCCCGGACCGCCACCCAATATTTCAAGCCGCGCAGACGTTGCAGCGTCGTTGCGCGGACTGGACGAATACTTTCGTCAACGCGAACCAGCAAGCCCGATTCCTCTGCTCCTGAATCGAGCAAGGGCCTATCTTGAAAAGGATTTCTCGGCTATCGTCGCCGAATTGTTACCAGCGCGTGCAAAAACCTGACTGGATTTACGTAGGGAAAGCCTTACCACGCATCATCGTTGACTTGGCGGATCAATAGCTGTTTGATCTTGCTTCTTGAGGGAGAAATTGGATGGCTTCAGATTCTGCGACCGGCTTTATCAAACGCAATCGTCCGCCGCGCGTTAACATTTCTTACGCTGATCCTTACGACAGTGAAAAGATGGTGGAACTGCCGTTCGTCATGGGCGTGATGTCGGATCTGTCAGGCAATGCCTCCAAAAACGAAAAGCCCCCGATTGCAGAGCGCGACTTTGTCGACGTGACGTCGTCCACGCTGGATGATTTCATGGCCAGCGTGTCGCCCGGATTGTCATTCACCGTCGATAACAAGCTTGATCCCGACGCGGGCGGCAAGATTGGCCTGAACCTTGAATTCAACAGCATGGATGATTTTGGCCCGGCAGCGATCGCCCGTCAGGTGCCGTCGCTTCGCAAACTGCTGGAGGCGCGTGAGCATCTGGCAAACCTGTCGCGCTACATGAACGGCAAATCCAAGGCGCAGGAACACATCAAGCAACTTCTGAACGATCCCGAACTGATGGCGGCTCTTGCTGAACGCAGCAAGGACGCAGACTCGGAAAAAGACGAATAAATCCGGTGCGTCGGCACAAGGTGGCGTTCGGGTAAAAGGATAAAGGCGAACATGGCAAACGAAGCGCAAAAACAGGACGGACAGGTAGTCGAAGGGCTGACCGAGCTTGACGAATTTTCCGATATCCTGAAGCAGACGATCAAGCCGCGCACCGAAGAGGCGGCGAAGGAAGTCGATATCGCCGTTGTGGCGCTTGTGCGCGAGGCGCTTAGCGACGAGTCGATCATCTCGGACGATGTGATCGACACGATCGACGCGATGCTTGCCAAGATCGACAAGAAGCTGACCGATCAGATCAACCAGATCATTCACGCCGAACCCTTCCAGAAGCTTGAGGCAAGCTGGCGCGGGCTGGCCTACACGATCAACAACGCCGAAACGGATTCGTCCTTGCGCGTGAACGTGATGAACGTTTCCAAGGACGAGCTGAAAAGCGAATTGCGCCGCTATCCCGGTGCGAAGTGGGACAAAAGCCCGCTGTTCAACAAGATATACGAAGAAGAATTCGGCACGATGGGCGGCAAACCGTTTGGCGCGCTGATCGGTGATTTCTATTTCGACCATTCGACCGGCGATGTCGGCCTGCTGCGTGATCTGGCAAAGATTGCCGCCACCGCGCATGCTCCGTTCATCTCGGCGGCCTCTCCCACACTTCTTGGGATGGATGGCTGGAACGAAATCGGCAATCCGCCTGATCTGTCGGAAATCTTCGACACGCCCGACTATGCTGCATGGAACAGTCTGCGCGACTCGGAAAACTCGCGCTATGTCGCGTTGACCCTGCCGCGTGTCTTGTCGCGCGAACCGTACAGCCAGAATTCGAATTCCGTGGTTGAGGAGTTCGCGTTTGAAGAGGAAACCGACGGCCACGCCGGTGACATGTATGCCTGGATGAATGCGGCCCACGCGATGGCGGCGAACATCAACCGCGCACACAAGGAGCATGGCTGGACGGTCCGGATTCGTGGTGTGCAGTCGGGTGGCGAGGTAATGAACCTTCCGACCCACACCTTCGACACGGGTGACGGTTCCAAGGATATGAAGTGCCCGACCGAAGTGTCGATCACTGACCGTCGTGAGGGCGAACTGAGCAAGGCCGGTCTGATCGGCCTGATCCATCGCAAGCACACGGACAAGGCCGCATTCATCGGTGCGCAAAGCCTGTATCGCCCGAAGAAATACGTCGATGATCTGGCGACGGCTTCCGACAACATGTCGTCGCGCATTCCCTACATCTTCGCCGTGTCGCGCTTCAGCCACTATCTGAAGTGCATGGTCCGCGACAAGATCGGGTCAAGCCCGGATCGTATTCAGCTTGAAAAGGATCTTCAGGGCTGGATCAACAAATACGTGTCGGCGAACCCTGAAAGCGCTACGGAAAAGGAAAAGGCCAAGAAGCCTCTTGCCGGTGCCACTGTTCAGGTGATCGCCGACGAGGAAAACCCCGGCTATTACGTCGGCAAGTTCTTCCTCAAACCCCACTTCCAGATGGAAGGCATGGATATCGGGATGAGCCTGGTATCGAAACTCCCCTCCGGCAAGTAACGTCGGATATTTACGATTAACACTGGCCAATGGCTACCAAGGAGCAAGAATATGGCAGTCGATATTTTTCTGAAACTTTCGAACAACATCAAGGGTGAGTCCGCTGACGCGACCCATGCCGATGAAATTGATGTTCTGGGCTGGAGCTGGGGATTGACCCAAAGCGGCACCACGCACATGGGTGCGGGCGGCGGTGGTAGCAAGGTCAACGTGCATGACATCAGCCTGACAAAATATGTCGACCTTGCTTCGCATGATCTGATCAAGAAATGCGCCAACGGCACGCATATCGAAACGGGCGATCTGGTCGTTCGCAAATCGGGCGGCGATTCGCCGGTTGAATATTTCAAGATGCACATGGAAAACATAATCGTCAGCTCGTATCAGACGGGTGGCACGAAAGATGGTCTGGACCGTATTCAGGAAAACCTGACCCTCAACTTCCGCAAGTTCGAAATCACCTACACGCTGCAGGACACCAAGTCTGGCGCGGCTGGTGCTAAAGGAACTGCCGGTTGGGACGTGGCGGCGAACACGGCCTGGACGGCCTGATCCATCGTTACTTGATGCCATGATATCAGATGCGGCAAGCCGGATTATCGCTTGCCGCATCTCATTGTCAGACCGGTTTATTGCTTGCCTGCGGCATATCGGTGCAGCCTTGGGGACTTGATTTTTATGACCCAGCGCGAACCTTCCTCCAGATCTTCCGCCCATGACGCTGGCCGCAAGCAGGTTTCCCTGATGCATGTGTTCCGGTCGGCGGCAGAACGTGGTGACGCGCGGGACGGCAAGGCCAACTATGTTGATGGTGACCGCGAACTGACGATCCGCAGCAAGGAACGGCGTGAGGGCACGAACGAGGAAACCCTGCGGCG
Source organism: Rhodobacterales bacterium (assembly GCA_041737515.1). GTDB lineage: Bacteria > Pseudomonadota > Alphaproteobacteria > Rhodobacterales > Rhodobacteraceae > JBBQZP01. The sequence continues at coordinate 5,184 of JBGSRQ010000383.1, forward strand.
ACATCTGAACAATGACATGGCCAGTCTGATGAACACGATCAGCCTGGACGCGGTGCTTGATCTTGAAGATCATCCGTTCATCCGCGATTCGATCATCAATTACGGCTTTGGTGATCTGAGCGATCTGAGCAACTCTGCTGCGGCGGGGGCCGAAATCTCGAAGCTGATCCGCGAAACGCTGATCCGCAACGAACCGCGGCTGATTGCCGACACGCTGGAAATTCACGTTGACCATGACGCGCAAAGCACGACGCAGCGGCTAAGCTTCAACATCACCGCCGAGATGGTTGCGACGCCAGTCGATATTCCACTGGATTTCGTGGCCGAAGTAGACATGGGCGCCGGCAAGATCCAGATGACGAAACTGCGGGTGGCTACATGAAAAAGGCCTTTCGTGACAGCTATAACCGTGAACTTGCGCTGCTTTATGAACGCTCCAGCGAGTTCGCCAAGGAATATCCGGGCATTGCCGATCGTCTGGGCGGGCTGATCAAGGGCAACCTAGATCCGGCGGTTGCGGGTTTGCTGGAGGGCACTGCGTTCATGGCGGCCCGGGTCCAGCTGAAAATGGATGAGGAATTCCGCACCTTTTCGTCAGAACTGCTGGAACAGGTGTTTCCTGATGCCGTGGCGCCCACGCCTGCTGCGATGCTGGTGGCTGCAAATCCGCCCTATGCCAACAAGGAACTGGTCGACGGCCTGCATTTCGAGCAGGGCTCATATCTTGACGTGCGCTTTGCCGATGCCGGGCAACGGGTGACGTGCCGGTTCCGTCTGTGCGAGCCGCTGTCGGTCTGGCCGCTGCGGGTGACGACTGCGGCTTATCACGCCAGCCCCGCGCCCTTTCTGGCGGCGGGCGAAAAGGAAGTGGCATCCGGCACAAGGGGCGGCCTGCATCTGACGCTGTTGCGCGCGGGCGGGCCCGAGGATACCAAGGGCGGCGGCCCTTTGTCGGCGCTGGCACTGGACAGTCTGCCGATCTATCTGACCGGTGATCTGCCGGATGCGGTGACGCTGTACGAGCAGTTGTTCTGTGACCTGAAGCGCATCTCGCTGCGCTATCTGGATAAACGCGGCGATCCGGTGTTCGTCCGGCTTGATCCCGCATCGCTGGAGCAGGTCGGGTTCGATGATGACACACCCCTTTTCCCCCGCGACAAGCGGCAGTTCGAAGGGTTCTCGAAGCTGCGCGAGGCGTTCGTGTTTCCACGGCGGTTTCTAGGGTTTCGCCTGAACGGGCTGCGTGCGCATCTGTCGCGGATTGCGGCGGCCGAAGTGCAGGTGTTCTTTGAATTCGGCACCGCCAACACCATGCTAGCGACCCGCCTGACAGCCGAACATTTCAGCCTGAACACCGTGCCTGTCGTAAACCTGTTCGAAGAATCGGCCAGCCAGATCCGGCTGGATTCCAAGCGGCACGAATTTGTGGTCACACCTGACAGCAGCCCGGTCACGCATTACGAGGTGCACAGCATCACCGAAGTGCATGCACATTTCGCGGGCGTCCAATCGCGGGTGCCGGTGCATCAGCTTTACGGGTTTCCGCAAGGTGGAATGAACCCGCATCAGGCCCTTTATTTCACGCAGCGGCGCAAACCCCGACGGTTGACTGAAAAGGAACGCCGCTTCGGGCAAATTCCCCGCTATCGCGGGACCGAGACATTTGTCACGCTTTACGAACCCGAGGTGACGGCGGTGGGGTCCGGCGCGCAAAGGCTTCAGATCCGCACGCTGTGTTCCAACCGGCATCTGCCGGATTACCTGCCACTGGCGCAGGTGGTTGATGAATTCTTCATGTGCGAAGATGTGACCGTTTCGCTGCGCTGCGTGGCGGGGCCCACGCCCCCCCGCGAAGCGCTGGTCGAGATCGAGCGTCAGGGCCCGCACCGCATGACGGCGGGCGATAATTACTGGCGGCTGATCAGCTACTTGTCCCTGTCGCATTTCGCGCTGGATGTGGGCGATCCCGGCAAGGTTGCCGACAGTTTGCGCGAAATGTTGTCGCTGTTCATCGACCCGACGGATGCGGTGATGGAAACGCAGTTGCAGGGTCTGAAAACCGTTGCCACCCGCCCCATCGTTCGGTCGGTGCGGCGTGGGGACGGCTATCATGCAGCGCGCGGGCTTGAGGTCAGGATCACCTTTGACGAAGCGGCGTTCGAGGGGTCGGGCATCATCCTGCTGGGTGCGGTTCTGGACCGGTTTCTTGCCGAACATGTTTCCGTCAATTCGTTCACCCAGACGGTTATCGTTTCCACCGACCGGGGCGCCGTCGTGACCTTCCCACCGCGCACAGGCAACGGGCCGCTGCTATGAACCTGCCTTACACCCCCGTTCCCAGAGTCGCGACAGAGGCCGATGCGTATGGTCTGCTGGTCCTGTTGCGGTTGATGGAACGGAGCGGCAAGGGCAAACCCCGTATCGGCAAGAACGCCACCCTGCGGGATGAGATTGTGACCATCGGACAAGACCCGTATCTGGCCTTTCCCGAAAGTGATGTGTCAAACATCGACCGTTCTGGCAAGCGCACGCAGGTGCGCAGTCGTGTGCTTGGTCTGTTCGGGCCGCAGGGTGCATTGCCGCTGAACACCACAGAAGAGGTGCTGCGCTGGTTTGAACAGGGCGATCACGCCTTCATTCGCTTCACAGATATCTTCGCGACCCGGTTTCAACAGTTGTTTTTTCGCGCATGGTCGGATTCCCGTGCGATCACCCAATTCGATCATGAAACCGGCGACCGTTTCCGGGTGTATATCGAGGCGCTGATGGGCCTTGGCACGCCCGCGTTCCGCAACCGGGATGCGCTTCCCGACATCAACAAGGACGCGCTGGCGGCCATTGCCATCGGTCGGGTGAAAAGCCCGCGCCGTCTGCAGCAGATGTTGCGCCTTGATCTGGGCCTGCGCGCCGTGGTGGAGGAACATCAGCTAAGCTGGATAGAGCTTGAGGATGACAGCCACAACCGGCTTGGCCAGCGTGGCAGTTCGCTTGGGCGCAACATGTATCTGGGCGCGCGCGTGGCCAGCGTGAATGAAAAGATCCGTTTGCGCGTACCGACCCGGACCATCGCAGAATACCGCAGTCTTTTGCCCGGTGGGGCCTCGCACAGGCGGATGCGTGATATCGTGCGCTGGTACCTGGGCCAGTCTGTTGAAGTGGACGTGGCGCTTAGCCTGCCCGCCGCCGAAATGCCATCGGCCGTTGTGGGGGCATCAACGCAACTGGGCTGGGTCGCAAGCCTTGCCCCGGACCGGACGCAAGATCAGCGCAGGCAAGTGCCCGGCGCGCAGTATGCTTTGGAATTGAACGCGGCGGCGTAAGATCGCCACGACACAGGGGACAGAAAAAGACATGGCCGAGATCAATATTGAAAAATATGCGGGCAAGATGAACCGCACCGGATACGACGCCTTTCTGCAGGGCATGCGTCAGGCGCGCGGCGAAAAGAACCGCAACGTCGAGGTGTGCCACTGGCTGTTCCACGTCGTCGCAAACCAGAACTCCGACATCTCGGTGACACTGCGCGAAATGGGTCTGGATCGGGGCACGGTGCTGAAAGACATTGATCGTGCGATGGCCGCGCTGGACAAGAACGTGACCGAAAGCCCCGGCATTTCCGAAGGCCTGTCATCGGCGCTGAACCATTCATGGACTTATGCGACGCTGTTCTTTGGCGAGGTTCAGATAAGGTCGGGTCACGCGCTTGTGGCACTTCTGAACGACAAGAACCTCAAGCGCGAGGTCACGCGCTATTCGGCCATTCTTGGCAATATTCCGGTGGAACAGCTTAGCAAGGATGCGCGCACGCTGTGGGCATCTTCGGAAGAAGAGGATATGCGCCCGATGGACGGGTCGGGGTTGCAGGCCCCGGCGGCGGGTGCGGCGGGGACGGCCGGCAAGTCGGCCTCAACCGCG
>JBGSRQ010000386.1:0-3391 GCA_041737515.1 Rhodobacterales bacterium
CACCATGGCCTCTTGCCCGATCAGATCGGCAAAGGTCGCGGGGCGGTATTTGCGGGCAAGCACCTGATAGGCGGGGGCGGTTGTATCGGACATCGGGCCTCACGGGATTCGGTCCGGGCCAGAGTAGGCCGGGCAGGCTGCGGCGTCCAGCCAGACCCTCAGGCCACCAGTTGCATCGCGGCGACCCGGGCCTCGCCGGTGCGCAAGGCCATTTCCCGACTGATCGCAGCAGGCCTGATTCCAGCCGCCAACTCGGGAAAAATCTGCTCGACTTCGCGCATCTGGTCTTGGCCAAGCGCGGCACGGCTCGCACAGACCGCAGGGTTCGGTCGTGGGCCCGCCCTCGCCATCGGGGCCGACGCAGTTCAGCCCTTTGGCGATGATCCGCGCGGTCGTGGTCTTGCCCACACCACGCACCCCGGTCATCACGAAAGCATGGGCGATGCGGTCGGCGGCAAAGGCGTTTTTCAGCGTGCGCACCATGGCCTCTTGCCCGATCAGATCGGCAAAGGTCGCGGGGCGGTATTTGCGGGCAAGCACCTGATAGGCGGGGGCGTCGGTCATTGGGCCTCGATGGATTCGAACGTTCTGACACTAAGGCGCGCGCGCGGCCCCGTCCACCCGCCCCCCATCACTCGCGCGATTTTGCGGCAAGGTCTGCCAGCATCTTTTCCACCTCGGGGAACAGGGCGGCTGCGATTCTGGAAATCGCCGTGACCTGCAACGCCTCCGCGCGGTGCGAGGCGCCGAAACTGCGACCCAGTCCCGGCAGGCCCTGCACGGTTTCCGCTGCGCCATAGGGGTGTCAGTTGCGCACATCCACAAACAACGCCTGACCGATGCCTGCGATACGGACTCTGCGGGTCGGAACCAGCGCGCCGCCGATCAGCGTTACATCGGCCAACCGCGACGTGCATCCGCGCAGCAGGCGTGCCCCCCCCTTCATTGCGGCAAGCACAGTCAGCCTTGGTGCGGATGATGTGATGCGGTTCAAGCGGGCGTCGTATCAACCCTATGCCGGGTCAGCCGAACTGATTGGCTATATGGCGGATAGCGCGGGCGATTTCCTGAAACTGTCAGTCGCGAACCTGTCTCGGAGGCTGCCAACCCTCAAAGCCACACCGACCCCGGTGGGGGCATTGTCGGCACCGGACAAGCGGCGGAACTGGGAAAAGGGTGAGAGGCTGGACAACGACCCAAGTGGGGCTCGTTACGGCTGCTTCCTTCCGGACCTGACCGGGTTGGCGAGGCACTCGCCCGCGCCAACCTCTCACCCCTCATATAGGTCGGCGATCCGGGATTCGCAAGACGGGCGAACAGGGTTGACAGAATGTGAACAATAGGGGAACAAATGGGTCTGACCCGAACAAGGACGCACCCCATGCCCGCTGCCGATGGATCAACGGATTTCGATTTTGAGGTCGGACGCTGGCAAGTGCAGCACCGCCGTCTGCGGGAACGTCTGGTGGGATGCACCCAGTGGGATGAGTTTGCGGGCATCCCTGAAACCCGCGCGGTTCTGAACGGGCTGGGCAACGTCGAAGACAACCTGATCCACTTTCCGGATGGCGATTACCGCGCCATTGCGATCCGGTCCTGTGATCCGGCAACGGGCAGTTGGGCGATCTGGTGGCTGGATCAGCGCGCGCCGCACCGGCTGGATGTGCCGGTGGTAGGGTCTTTCACGGACGGGGTGGGCGCGTTCCATGCGAATGATACGCAGGACGGCACGCCGGTTCTGGTGCGGTTTCACTGGCTGGATACGGCCAGTCCGACCCCGCGCTGGGAACAGGCGATGTCCACTGATGCGGGCAAAACCTGGGAGACCAACTGGACGATGGCGTTTCGTCGCACGGGCGACTGACGCCTTACATCAGCCCGGCATGGCGCGCGCCGGCCACAAGGTCGGCGGCGACATGATGGGCAAAGCGGCCGTCGGTTTGCAGAAAATCCGGCACCTGAATGACATACATGCCAGCCCGGTGCGCCGCCTCGGCCCCGGTTTCGCTGTCTTCGAAAACCACGCAGCGGGCCGGGTCCACGGCCAGCAAACGCGCGGTTACAAGATAGGGGTCGGGGTCAGGCTTGGCGTGAGTGACATCCTGCAAGGTCACAACATGCGCGAAATGCCCGGCCAACCCCGCACGGTTGATCTTGTGATGCGCATTCTCGCGGCCTGACGAGGTGCAGATGGCGCGGGGCAGGGTCAACGCCTGCAAGACCTCGATTGCGCCGGATTTCAGCGGCACGGCATCGGCAAGCCTGCGCTCGAAACCGGCACCCCAATGGCGGTCAAGGGCGGCGTGGTCGATGCCGGGGCGGTGTGCCTCGATCAGGGTCATGGCGGTAGGCAGCGCGCGGCCAACGAGGCTGTGAAGAAACGTCAGGTCCACCGTGGCGCCGACGGCGGCGAACGCCTCCATCCCGGCGGCCATCGCGGCGGATTCGGTGTCGATCAGGGTGCCGTCCAGATCGAAGATCACGGCGTCAAAGCTGGGGTATGAGGGCATCATGGGCTCCGGCTGCGGTGCGCTTTGGGTAGCAGATCACAGATGCAGGCGAAAGCGCGTGAAGCCGTCGGGCGCGTCACCGATCACCTGGGCACGCAGGGCTGCAAGGTCATCCAGATGCGCCACGGCACCAGGCCCGCTGTCAAACCAGACGCTGGTGCCGGACAGGGGGGCAAAGCGCCAAGCGGGGGGGCTGGACGTGGCCGCCGTGCCATGCCGCAACACATGGCGCAGCACAATGTCGCGCACCATCTGGGGGTCCTCGAAGATGACTGCGCTTTTGGTCACGCCCGGAAAGCAGCCACCGCCACTGGCGCGGAAGCTGTTGGTTGCGATGATGAATTCGGCATCAGGGTCGATCGGGCGGCCGTTGTGTTCAAGATCCGTGATCCGGCTTGACCCCGCGGCACCTGCCCCCGCATCCTGATGGGAAAGCGCGGGGTGTGACAGATCAATCTGCCAGGTGACACCGCACAGGATATCGAAATCATAGCTGGGAAAATCAGGGTTCATCAGGGGCTGATCGGCCATGCCCGGCGTGATCTGGTTGAACATGCAGGCACTGCGGTCAAGCCAGGCACGGACCTGCGCGCCGTTGACCCGGACAGCGCGGATCGCGTTGGGATACTGGTAAAGGTCGGCCACATGCCGCAAGGCAAGCGGTCCCGCCGGAATGTCGTTGTAAAAATGTGCCCCGCCGCGCCCCCCGGCCTTGAACGGGGCGACTGCCGACAGGAGCGGAAGATCGGCCCAGCGTGTTCCTGCCAGGGCGTTGGCGACGTAATCGGCCTGCGCGCGGGCGACCAGATGCAGGGCCGGCATGTCGGCGACCAGCGCGAAATAACTGTGGATCGGTCTTTCAGTCCGGCTGACGGTGCGAC
>JBGSRQ010000404.1:0-3709 GCA_041737515.1 Rhodobacterales bacterium
CCCCGGCCGCCGGATCGTTCGACGCAACCAGCACCGCGCGGGCCGGATGATCGCCGGTCATGTCGCGCACCAGTGCCGCCATGTTCGATCCACCGCCCGAAATCAGCAGGGCGACGCGTTTCACAACAGATGGCCCGAATAGATGACCCCCTGCCCCCTGGTCACATGACCCATGCGCACCACCGTCTCGCCCGCATCACCAAGCATGGCCGCCAGTGCCTCTGCCCGTTCGGGCGCCACCACCAGCATCATCCCGATGCCGCAGTTGAAGGTTTTCAGCAATTCCGCTTCGGCCATGCCCGCCGTGGTCGCCAGCCAGCGAAACACCGGCGGCAACGTCCAAGCACCCAGCTCAATGGCGCAGCACAGACCCTCGGGGATCACACGCGGCGGGTTTTCGGTAAGCCCCCCCCCGGTGATATGCGCCAGCGCATGAACGCCGCCCGCGCGCACCGCCGCCAAAGCCGATTTCACATAAAGCCGAGTCGGCGTCAGCAAGGCCTCGCCCAGGGGTGCATCGGCGAAGGGGGCTTTGGCATCCCAGCCCAGCCCCGACATCTCGACCACCTTGCGCACGAAGCTGTAGCCGTTCGAATGCACCCCGTCTGATGCAAGACCCAGCAGCACATCGCCCTCGGCCACACCCGACGGCAGATCGGCGCCGCGCTCCATCGCACCGACGGCAAATCCCGCCAGATCGAAATCGCCCTTGTGATACATCCCCGGCATTTCCGCCGTCTCGCCACCGATCAGCGCGCACCCACTCGCCTCGCAACCCGCCGCAATGCCGGTGATGATGCGCGCAGCTTCATCCACATTCAGCTTGCCGGTCGCAAAATAATCAAGGAATAACAATGGCTCAGCGCCTTGGCAGACCAGATCGTTGACGCACATCGCCACCAGATCAACGCCAATCGTATCAACATGGCCAGTATCAATCGCAATGCGCAGTTTGGTGCCCACGCCGTCTGTTGCTGCAACCAGAATAGGGTCGGTGTAGCCCGCCGCTCTCAGATCGAACAGCGCGCCAAAGCCGCCCAGACCCGACATCGTGCCCGCCCGGTCGGTGCGTTTGGCGGCGGGTTTGATCCGTTCCACCAGCGCATTGCCCGCGTCGATATCGACACCCGCTGCGGCATAGGTCAGCCCGTTCTTGCCTGTCGTCATTGCGGCCCCCGCACCCGTTTCACGGCACGACTTGCCGCCCTTGGCGCCGCATAAAGGATAAGCCCGCCCCGCGCAACGCCCCCCACCCCGCTTGACGTGCGCCGCGCCCCCGATTAAGCCCGCCCCTGTCGGGCCTGTAGCTCAACTGGTTAGAGCAGGGCGCTCATAACGCCTTGGTTGGGGGTTCGAGTCCCTCCGGGCCTACCATCATCGTCCTGACCTTGTCCCGATCCGTCTTTCCTCGGCCTTCACGGCTGTGTCTGGCGGTCCGGTTTTGGGCTTTCATGTCGGTCCGTGCGGTGCGATCATGCCCGCCGGAATGAACGGGGAGACTGCGATGCATCCGGCGCTTTTCAAGGGCGGCACTGCTGTTGTCACAGGTGCTGCGTCGGGCCTTGGCCTTGCTGCGGCGCACCACCTTGCGCGGCTTGGGTTGCGGGTCTGTCTGGCCGATCTGCCCGGCGCGCGGCTGGATTTCGCAATCGGCGCCCTGCGCGAAACCGGGGCCGAGGTGATTGGCGTTCCCACCGATGTTGCAGATGATGCCGCGCTGCGGGATCTGGCGGCGCGGGTTGCAGATGTGTTCGGGCCGGTGAATGTTCTGATGAACAATGCGGGCATCCAGCCCGGCAGCGATATCCTTGATGCGCAGGGCAACTGGAGCCGAATTCTGGACGTCAATCTGCACGGCATCATCCGGGGCAGCCAGATCTTTGCCCCCGGCATGATCTCCGGCGGCCAGCCGGGGCTGATTCTGAACACCGGATCGAAACAGGGAATAACCACGCCCCCTGGCGATCCGGCCTACAACATTGCCAAAGCCGGGGTAAAGGTCTTTACCGAGGCGCTGCAGCACCATCTGCGCGGCCTGCCGGACTGTCGCGTAGAGGCGCGTCTGTTCATCCCCGGATTCGTCTTTACCCCGCTGACCGCGAATGGCCGCACCGAAAAGCCCGCCGGGGCCAAGACGCCCGATGAAACCGTGGCGTTCCTGTTCGACGCGTTGAGCCGCGATGACTTCTACATCCTGTGCCCCGACAACGATGTTGACCGCGCTCTGGACGCCAAGCGCATCCTGTGGGCGGCGGGTGACATCGCAGAAAACCGCCCGCCCCTGTCGCGCTGGCATCCCGATTACGATGCCGCCTTCAAGGATTGGCTGAAGGTCTAGACCCGGGCCGACTCGCCGGAAAGATGCCGGTTGATTGCGGTCAGGCAAAAGAGTTCACTGATCCTCAATCAGAGGATCTGCCATGTTGCAACCGGTCTGTCCGTCCATCGCCACAAGACCCGCGCCGCCCTGTGTGCAAAACCTCGGGGCCGCGTCGGGCCGGATCAGACGGAACGCCCGGCCTGCGCGCATGCGCCACGCCACGCAACCTGTTTCATGTTCTGACATGGCCCCCCGATGCGCCCGCTGATCGACGGGCTGCAATATGCGAACTGGTCGAAGAACATCTTCGGTCAGATGCGGGCGGGCGGTGTCGATGCGGTGCATGTGACGATCACCTATCACGAGACGTTTCGCGAAACCGTGGCCAACATCGCCCGCTGGAACCGCTGGTTCGAGAATTTTCCCGACCTGATCTTTCAGGGCTTCACGGTTGCCGACATCGACCTTGCCCGCGCAACCAACCGCACCACGATCTTTTTCGGCGCGCAGAACCCAAGCTGCATCGAAGATGATATCGGTCTGGTCGAAATTCTGCACCGGCTTGGCCTGCGCTTCATGCAGCTTAGCTATAACAACCAGTCCCTGCTGGCCACGGGCTGTTATGAGGCCCGCGACCCCGGCCTGACCCGGATGGGCCGCGAGGTGGTGGCCGAAATGAATCGTGTGGGTATGGTCATCGACATGAGCCATTCGGCGGAACGATCAACGCTTGATGCCATCGCCCATTCCTCGCGTCCCATCGCCATCACGCACGCGAACCCGGCAAGCTGGCACGCGGCCAGACGCAACAAATCCGATACCGTGCTGCGGGCCCTGGCCGGGCGGGGCGGGATGCTGGGGTTTTCGCTTTATCCGCATCATCTGCGGGGCGGCAGTGCCTGCACCTTGCCCGATTTCTGTTCGGCCATTGCACGCACAGCCGATCTGATCGGTGTCGAACACATTGGCATCGGCAGCGATCTTTGTCAGGATCACCCAGACAGTGTGGTAGAGTGGATGCGCATGGGCCGCTGGACCAAACAGATGGATTTCGGCGAGGGAAATGCGGCAGCGCCCGGCTTTCCGCCGATGCCCGCGTGGTTCGGAGATAACCGCGATTTCGGGACCATCGCCCAGGGCCTTGCGCAAATCGGGATGACCAAGACCGAAATCGCCGCCATCATGGGCGGCAACTGGCAGCGCTTTTTTGCAGCAAGTTTCGGCCCCGCGCCATGACCCGCGCCGCCCCGGCATGTCCGGACGTTTCCGCCTTTCGCCGCCCCCCCGATACCGTGATGCGGCTGCGGCGGATGGGCAGTGCGCATCCGTCGCGGCTGTCGTTCCTGCGGGTGCTTTTGCGCCGGATCATGGCCGAGGGCTGGCAGATCG
>JBGSRQ010000411.1:0-6182 GCA_041737515.1 Rhodobacterales bacterium
CATCGCCCGGCGTCTCGATCGCCTGCCAGCGCGCCGCGGGTGGAAGATGCCGCGGATCACCGATCCAGAACAGCGGCACCCCGGACCCCAGCGCCAGACGCGCGCTGACGGCAAGTTCAGGGCCGATGCCCGCAGGCTCGCCACAGGTCAGGGCAACGGGAGCAGGAGTCACCGCCTACGGCTCGCGGATGATGGCATTGGCGCGCAAGTCTTCCAGCAGGGCATCGGCCTGACCCGAGACCCGCTGATTGACCAGTTGCTCGCGCACCGAAGCGCGGTCGATCGGTTCTTCCAACTGCGGGCTGCGCGAACACAGCATCAGCAACACCCGCGCCCCCCCGCGCACAAGATCGGTGCTTTCACCGTGGTCCAAAGGGGCAAGCGCCAGCGCGATATCCTGCGGAACCTCGGCCAGAGGTTTCACACCGTCACGGATCAACTGATCTTCAGGCAGGCCCTTTGCCAGCGTGTAAAGATCGTTGCAGGTATCAACCCTGGTTCTGATCGTGGCCGCTTCGGCGGCCCCGTTCGCATCATTGGGCAACAGGAACTGGGCGTATTCGACATCCACCGCTACGGCCCCCGGCTGATCGGTTTCGGTGATGCCGCGCAACTGAAACAGGGCTACGGCACCCGGAATCGGGAACGGGTCCGACACTTGCCCCGGCGCCAGTGCCAGCACGATCGGAGCAATCGCAGGTGGCAGGTTGGTCAGTGGCAGAAGGTCAAGCCGCCCGCCGCGTGCGCGAGAGGGGGCAGCGGAATACTGTGCCACCGCCGCCGAAAACTGCGCTTCGGTCGAAATGCTTTGCTGCAGTTGCGTGGCAAGTCCCAGAACCTCGCCCTCGCGCCCGGGAGGGGCGGGGATGATCAGTTCCGATACCAGCACCTGCACTTCGGTCTTGCGGGTGGCATTGGCGATGGCGCGGTCGATGTCGGCCTCGGTCACCTGTGCGGAGGGTCCGAAGCGGGCGCGCACCACATTGCGCCACAAAAGCCCGGCCTCGACGAAATCGCGGAATGTCTGCGGCTCCACCCCGCCCTGACCGATGGCCTGAGTGAATTGCTCGGCGGTCAGGTTTGCACGGCCCGCGAATTCTTCCATCCCGGCCTGTATCTGCTCGGCGGTCACGGTCACACCGTCGGCCTTGGCCTGTTGCACCCGCAACCGGTCTTCGACCAGCGCCTTGATCACTTCCTTTTCCGACCCTCCCGGCGCGCGCAGGGCCTGCAGCATCAACTGGCGCTGCGTGATCTCGTAATAGGTGATGGCGCGGTCATTGACCATGACGCGGGTCGCAAAGGGGTTGTCTTGTGCGGGGGCCGCCAACGGGGCCAGCGCAAGGGTCAGGGCAAGGGTAAAGGTCAGGGGGAAACGCATCATCTGGGGCAATCTTTGTTCAGGTTTCGCAGGTCTTGTGGCATCATGAACGGTGCAGGGCGTGCGGTCAACGGCGGCAAGTGCGGGTCGGTCCGGGCTTGGCGCCGCTGCCAAAGCCCAGAAGATCAACCGAAAATCCGAAATCAGTGGTCGCCGTCACACTAGTGGAGGATGTGAAGCGGCGCGAGAGGGAAAGATCGACCGACAGGCATTCGTTGCGGAACTGCAGGCCAAGGCCCGCGCGGCTGGCCCTGTCGGCGGTAAAATCGTATCGCCCCAGAGCCTTGCCGGTCCAGGCCTCGTTGATTGCATAGCGCGCGTCAAAGACCAGTTCTTCGGTATCAAGGGGCCGGTCTTCGCCCGCGTCGGCGCGCAGCAGGATGTAGCTTGAGGACAGGCCATAGCGTTCGGTATCCAGCCCCGCGCGGATTTCGGCCTTGGTCAGCGTCAGGCGGTCATCAAAGACCAGCCGGTTGGTCATGATCAGCCCGCCCGCCAGTTGCACTTGCACGGCCGTCAGCCAGTCCGAGGTTTTGCCCTCCAACCCCGAAGATGGCCCGAACTGACGGTCATCCGAGGTGCGGAACACCCGGCCCGCGGTTGCCGAAAGCTGCCAGCCTGCCGGATCATAGCGGGTGTAGTTGACGCCAAGGTTCAGCCGCCCGCCCTGTTCGTAAGCATCCGACCCGGAAAAGCGGTTGAGCGAGAAAAGATTGCCCTCGTCGAATTCAACCAATTCTGAATCCTCGTTCGGAAGGCTTGCCGTGCTGCTGTCGGTGTAGACCAGTTGCGCAATCGGCTCGATCACATGGCTTGCGCCACGCTTGTCCACCGCGACAAAGGGCCAGCGCAGTTCGATTGCCGCGCCACCGTCGATCCGGGTGGTGGTGCCCTGAAAGACCGGGTCCTGATCAATGCTGTAAAGGTTGGCCGTCACTTCTCCCAAGGCCGAGGCCAGTATACCCGACGGCAGCGCCCAGTTGCGCCGCCAGTCCGCCGTGACCGAGGTGCGGCGCAGATCGCGCCCGTCCGGAATGCCGTCGACGTTGGCATCGACAAGGCTGGTCGAGGTGCGGTCGCCGCTGTGGAGCTGAAACTTCAGGCCCCCCTCACCGCCCAGAATTTGCGGAGAAAAGCGCTGGTGCCAGGTCAGATCGCCAATCAGCGACGGCAGGCTTTCGTTGCTTTCGCCGGCGCGGATCGACTGAAACCGGATGAACCGGCCCGACACATATTGATTGCGCCGGGTCCGCGACACCTCGATCCGGCTGTCCAGACGGTCGCGGTCGGTGATCCCGTAATCCAGCAGGTAGGCGCGGTCGCTGACCTGTTCCAGCTTGAAGGTCAGTGTAAAGTCGCGCGGAAGCGCGAACGCCCCGTTCGACAGAAGATATCCTCGCGTCTTGCCGGGGATCAGGCGGTCGCGCGACACGCTGCCATAGATGTCAAACCGCCCGGTGCGGGTGGCCTGACGATACAAAAGCTCGACCGTGCGGCCGTTCTTAGTAGAGAAATAGGGCGTGATCGTGAGATCGCGGCTGTCGCCGATGGGCACGAAATAGGGCAGCTTCAACCCGGTGCCCAGCCCGGTGGTGGTGCGGATGCCGGGGGTCAGGAACCCGCGCGCGCGGTCCAGCGTCGGGTCCGGCAGACGCAGTTGCGGCAGATAGAATACCGGCACCCCGGCTGCGCGCAGCGTTGCCCGTTCAAAGTACAACTGGCGTTCCAACTGGTCGTGGATTACCCGGTCGGCCCTGATTTCCCAGATCGGCGTCGGGTTCAGGCGGCAGACCTGACAGGACGAGGCGACGGTATCGGTAAGCTGTGTATACCGCCCCTGCGCCCTTACGATATTGGCCGCCGCAATCTGCAACTGACGGTTCAGCACCAGCCGGGCCGAGGTCAGCACGCCGTCGGCCAGATCGGCAGACAGCTCTGCCTGACTGGCCAGCACGAAATTCCCCGCCCCGTCGTTCAGGGTGATCGGCCCTTCAATGGAAAGCCGGTCGGTGGTCTGGTCATACAGGATGCGGGTCGCGCGCAGAGTGCGGCCGCGGTAGGCAACCTCGACATTGCCCTCGGCCACCAGCACGGACGAGTTGCTGACCGACACCCGGTCGGCCACCAGCGATGCCAGATCCTGCGCCGACGCGGGAAGGGTCAACGCCAGAAGCGTGAACAGGGCAAACAGCCAACCGCGCATCATCCATCCTCCAGATGCAGCAAAAGGCCCATCGCAAACAGGATCGCAATCATCGGCGGGGCCCATGCGGCCATCATTACGGGGATCTGGCCGTTCTGGCCCAGCACCTGCGCAAAGTTGCGCAAGAAAAAGATCGCAAAGCCGAACAGGATCGCCATCAGAACCATCGTGCCGGTCTTGCCAAAGCGGGCATGGCGCATGGTGAATCCTGCGGCTACCAGCACCATTGCCGCCAGCAGAACCGGCAGCGCGAGTTCCATCTGGAACCAGACCTGATGATTGCGCGCCGAAAAGCCTGCGCGCTCCAACCCTGCGATGTAGTCGGGCAATTCCCAGATCGGAATCGCCGACGGCTCGCCGAAACTGTCACGGATCGTATCTCGGGTCAGGTCCGATGGCAGCGTGAGGACGGGCGCAAGCTGTGCCGTGGCCTCGGGGTTGGGCGCATCCATCGCCCAGCGTTTGGTATCTTTCATCACCCAGGCACCATCGGACAGGGCGGCTTCCTGCGCCTCGATCCGGGTGGCGGGCAGGCCGTCGGCACCAAAAGTCAGGAAGGTGACACCAAAAAGCCGGGTGCCATCGGAATTGGCACGCGCCGCGTGGATCACGGTTTGCTGATTTCCATTGCCCTGCCGCAGCCACAAGCCGTCGGTATTGACCGACAGAACGCTTTCGGACCCGCGCGCAAGTTTCGCATAAACTCGGTCAAATTCCTTGCTGGTGGCCGCAACCAGCGGGTTCAGCACCGCCACCGTCACCGCCCCCATGATCAGCGCCACGGTGACCGGCGTCATCAGGAACCGCAACCCTGACCGTCCCGCCGCCCGCACAACGACCAGTTCGCTGGACCGCGCAAGGCTTAGAAACATGCCGATTGCCGCCAGAATCATGATCAGCGGCAAAATGCGGTAAAGCGTGCCCGGCACGTCCAGAATTGCCAATCCTGCGGCGTCGGTCAGGCTGATGCCTTTGTCGGAAAAGCGGCGCAACTGGTCCAGCACGCCCAACATCAGCATCATGCCCAGAAACACCCCGAAAACCCCTAGCACCATTCGTGCAAAACGGCGCGCGATATAAAGGCTCAGCGTCATGCCGCCACCGCCAATGGTCTGATGTGGCGGGGCCGCTGCGACAGCCACAAAAGCCCGGCCGACAGGGCCAGCCCGACCAGAGGCGCCAGATAGGCCAGCGGCCAGCCATTCACATTGCGCAAGCCGATGCCGGTGGTGGCCGTATTGATCAGTTGCACCCCGATCAGCAGGACCACGGCAAGCAGCATCTGGCGCCATTGCCCGAACCGGCTGAAAGACCCCAGAAGCAGCGTCGAAAACCCGATCAGCGCGGCTGCCGTCGCCAGCAGGGGCTGGGCAAAGCGGCTGTGGCCCTCAAACAGGAAGGCAGCCTCGGTCTCGCCGGTTTCGGCAAGGGTGACGGCAGTGGGGTTCAGAAGCTCTGTCGTGGAAAGCTCGTCCAATGACCGCCCGCCGCGCACCCCGCCATCAATCAGCGCGCCGATGTCATAGGTCACATCGGCAAACCGGGTGATCGACATGCGCGCGTCCCGGCGGCCAAGGGTCTGGGTCATGCCGTCGATCATGATCAGATTTGGCCCGTTGTCGCCCCGCACCATCAAGGCCCGGCTGGCGGTATAGGTCACCCGGTCGGAGGTCGAGCGGTCGTCGGCAAGATAGACGTCGTGCAATTCGCCGTTTGCTGCAACCTCGCGGATGTAAAGCGTAATCCCTTTTGCGGGGTGCAGGAACGTGCCGTCGACCAGGAAACGCGCGGTCACGTTCTGCGCAATCTCGGCGCTGCGTGATGCAAGCGTGGCCCGGCTGGCGGGCACCAGAACATGCATCAGCACCAGCATCATCAGGGTGACCGACAGACCAAAGTAAAGCACCGGGCGGGCAAGGCGAAAGCTGGAAAACCCGGTCGCCTGCATCACCACCAGCTCGGATTCCTGCATCAGCCGGTTCATCGCGTAAAGCGTGGCCGCAAAAGCCGAAATCGGCAGCACAAGGCGGATCACATTGGGCAGTGTCAGAAGCGAGAATTCCAGAAACACCAGCGCCGACTGGCCATCGCCGATCAACTGGTCAAACAGCCCGACCGCCCGGTTGACCCAGTAAACCCCGACCAGCACAAGCGAGAAAAACCCGAACAGCGCCAGCAGTTGAGTCAACAGGTATCGGTCAAATCTGGACACGCCCGCTCCCCGGCTCCGGTATCTTGATTGGCCCAGACGCTAGCCCAATTTTCGGGCCGGGAAAACTGCTATCTGGCCTTTGCCCGTCGTGGCGGATAGCGTCATGCGGAACCCTGCCATTTCCAGCCGGAGCGCCTTGATGCCACATCCCGTTGCAATCGACTTTCGCGAAACCGATACAGCCATGCTGGCCGAGGCAAAAGGGCGTATCGTGGCCTTTGCGGGCAAGGAAGGGGCACTGTCGCCTGCTGCCCGCAGGCTGGACCGGTTGATGAAGGGGGCGTTGTCGCGCTTTGCGGCATCCGATGGCTTTGCCGCGCTCAAACCCGGCGACGCTCAGGATTTTGCCTGGCCCGCCGGGCTTGCCGCCCAAGGTGTGCAGATCG
>JBGSRQ010000457.1:0-3038 GCA_041737515.1 Rhodobacterales bacterium
GGCGGCTGTTGTGGAGCCACATCAGGCGGTGGGAGAAGCGCTGGCGCAGCGGCGGCTGGCCGATTTTCTGGACGGACCGGTGGAGGATTACGCCACCGCCCGCGATCTGCCCGCCATCCCGGGCACCTCGCGGTTGTCGGAAAACCTGACCTACGGCGAAATCGGGCCGCGCAGTGTCTGGCACGCCGGGATGCGGGCCTTGCACGAGGGCGGGCGCGGTGCGGAGGTGTTCCTGAAAGAGATCGTCTGGCGCGAGTTTGCCTATCATCTCTTGCACCACACGCCGCACATCGCCACCGACAACTGGAAATCCGACTGGGATGACTTCCCGTGGCGCGGTGACAACGCGGATGCGCAGCGCTGGCGGCAGGGCCTGACGGGCGAGCCCTTTGTTGATGCCGCGATGCGCGAGATGTATGTGACCGGCACCATGCACAACCGCGGCCGGATGATCGTGGCAAGTTACCTCACCAAGCACCTGATGACGCATTGGCGTGTGGGACTTGACTGGTTCGCCGATTGTCTGACCGACTGGGACCCGGCGTCAAATGCGATGGGCTGGCAATGGGCGGCAGGCTCGGGTCCGGATGCAGCGCCGTTCTTCCGCATTTTCAACCCCGCCACGCAGGCCGAAAAGTTTGATCCCGAACGCCGCTACCGCGCGCGTTTCATTGCCGGATTTTCGGGCAAACCGGGGCACGACGCGCTGTCTTATTTCGATGCAGTGCCGGAAAGTTGGGGGCTGCGTGCAACTTCGCCCTACCCGGACCCGTTGATAGCCTTAAGTGATGGACGCGAACGCGCACTTTCCGCCTATACTGATCGCAAAAAAGACGACTGACAAAACCTTCCACCCATAAAAAGACGTGCCCAGGGGAACCCATGACCATTCTGACCACAACGAAGGGGCAGCACCATCTGCCGCGCTATTTTCACAATGCATTCGAGGTCGCAAAGACCCTGCGCAACGGTCGGCTGGATTTCGTTCTGGATGATGGTCGTCGGTTTCGTGCCGAAGGTTTGGGCAAGGGGCCCATGGCCGAGGTTCACATTCACAACAACGAAACCTTTGCCAGGCTGATCCGCGAGGGCGATCTGGGGTTTTGTGAGGCCTATCTGGACGGCTGGTGGACAACGCCCGATCTGCAGGCCTTCATGGATCTGGTCCACGAGGACAATGACAGCGTCTATGACGGTTACCCCGGAATGAAGCTGGTGCGGGCCTATGAAATGCTGCGGTTCTGGTGGCAGGGCAATTCAAAGCGTCAGGCCCGCAAGAATATCTCGTATCACTATGATCTGGGGAATGATTTCTACAAGCTGTGGCTGGACGATTCCATGACGTATTCGTCAGCCCTGTTTGCCACCGGGCAGGAAAGCCTTGAGGCGGCGCAGCGGCAGAAATATGCGTCGATGGTTGATCTGATGGGCGCTTTGCCGGGTGAACATGTGCTGGAAATCGGCTGCGGCTGGGGCGGCTTTGCCGAGTATGCGGCGGCCGAGCGCGGCTTGCGGGTGACCGGGCTTACCATCTCCAAAAGCCAGTATGACTATGCGGTAGACCGGATTGCACGCGCCGGATTGTCCGATAAAGTCGACATCAAGTTGCAAGATTATCGCGATGAGCGTGGCAGTTATGACGGTGTCGCCAGCATCGAGATGTTCGAGGCCGTGGGCGAAAAATACTGGCCGACCTATTTTGACGTGTTGCACGCGCGGCTGAAACCGGGGCGCCATGCGACGCTGCAGATCATCACCGTGCAGGACAAGAGGTTCGAGACATATCGGAAAGGCGTTGATTTCATTCAGAAATACATCTTTCCGGGTGGAATGTTGCCCAGCCCTTCGGCGTTGCGGGCCGAGGTGGAGCGCGCCGGGCTTGCGATCAAGGATTCGGTCGAATTCGGGCCCAGCTACTCCAATACATTGCGACGGTGGCACGATACGTTCAACGCACGCTGGGATGAGGTTGCGGGCATGGGCTTTGATGACCGCTTCCGTCGGATGTGGAATTTTTACCTCACCTCTTGCGCGGGCGCGTTCGAGGGCGGAAACTGCGATGTGACGCAAATCACCGTGACCCGCCCGCTTTAGAACGCGCGGCGGGACCAGACGCAGGAACCGCCATGCCGACAGCCGCCAAACTTTGCGCTGCCCTAGCCTTTGCCGTCGTCGCTTTTTTCAGCGCCGAGATCGTAAAGCCGCACATGCCCGATGGAATCAATTTCGGCTATTTCAGCCCGGTTTGCGCGGCAATCGGGGCGTTTTGCGGCTGGTTCATCATGGGCCGGATGACCGGGCAGGGCTATCTGCGTTCGATGACATTCGGATTGCAGACGATGATTGCCGTGGTCTTCTGGTGTCTGATGGCATTTTCGGTCCGCGAGATGATCCTGCGGTCGACCAACCTTCGCTATGACGGGCCGATGGAGGCCCTTCTGGGCGCGCTTCAGTTGTTCCTGGAATATGGCCAGATGATGCTGCAGGCCGATGTCATTCTGACCGTGCTGCTGGGCGGGATTCTGGCGGGCATGTTCACCGAATGGGGCGGGCGGAATTGGCGCTAGGCGGATGAGCGATTGTTTCTTGTGCGGTCCCCTGGCCCATGCGCCCCTGCGCGCTGTGGTTCTGGGTCACGAGGTTTCGGGCGAAACCGCGATTTTGCCGGGCCATGCGGTGGGATGTCATGATCAGGCCGCGTGCAGGCTTTATCCCGCTGCGTCCGGGCGGTGCGAGGGGGTCCTGATCCGCAATGCGAGCGCGGATGATATGGCCCGGCTGGCGTTCTATCTGAACACCGCGCCTTGCCCGGTTTCGGTGCAGATTGATGATTTGACCTGCGCTGCGACAGCCTTTGTGCAGACCGGTGCTGCTGGCGGTGCGGCGTGGGATATGGCGGACTGGCTGGCCAGGAGGGGCGATATTGCGGTGGCCGTGGCGGGCGATGTCATGGCGCTTTATGGTCAGGTCGATGCGGCACGGGTTGCGGCGCGGCGTGTTGCAATGTGGGTGCGGGGTGCAAGCCGGGTGCGGGCCGC
>JBGSRQ010000470.1:0-1913 GCA_041737515.1 Rhodobacterales bacterium
CCTGGCCGGATCATAGCCGCCCACCGCCGGACCCCAGACCACCCCCAGCACCTTGCGCGGCCCCAATGGCACCTCGACGAAATCACCCAGCTCGCAGCCGCCTTCGGGCGCGCGGTAATCCAGCACGCGGCCCAAGGGCTCGGTCGTCAACACGCCGATCTGATCGCCCGCCGCA
This sequence comes from Rhodobacterales bacterium, assembly GCA_041737515.1. Taxonomy (GTDB): domain Bacteria; phylum Pseudomonadota; class Alphaproteobacteria; order Rhodobacterales; family Rhodobacteraceae; genus JBBQZP01. Next base: position 176 of record JBGSRQ010000470.1, read on the forward strand.
AAGGTCACGCCAACGCTCTTTCCCCAAAGGCCAGACTGCGCTAATACACCCGCGACCGCGCCTGCAACACCCCTGCCCGCGCCAAATCACCCTAGGGATGCCCAGATGAAATTCTTTGTCGATACCGCCGATGTCGCCGCCATTGCCGAACTGAACGATCTTGGCATGGTGGACGGCGTGACCACAAACCCGTCGCTTATCCTGAAATCGGGCCGCGATATTCTTGAGGTGACGAAAGAGATTTGCGACATCGTGTCCGGCCCGGTCTCTGCCGAAGTCGTGGCGCTGAAATCAGACGACATGATCGCCGAGGGCCGCAAGCTGGCCAAGATTGCACCCAACATCACCGTGAAGGTGCCGCTGACATGGGATGGTCTGAAAACCTGCAAGGTGCTGTCGGACGAAGGCACGATGGTCAATGTGACCCTGTGTTTTTCCGCCAATCAGGCGCTTTTGGCGGCCAAGGCCGGGGCCACGTTCATCTCGCCCTTCATCGGGCGGCTGGACGACATCAACATGGACGGGTTGGACCTGATCGGCGACATCCGCACGATCTATGACAACTACGATTTCCAGACGCAGATCCTGGCCGCATCCATCCGCACGGCCAACCATGTCACGCAATGCGCGCTGATCGGGGCCGACGTGATGACCGCGCCCCCCGCCGTGATCAAGGGTCTGGCAAGCCATGTGCTGACTGACAAGGGACTTGAACAATTCATGTCGGATTGGGCAAAAACGGGTCAGAAAATCCTCTGATCCGTCACAAATCTGTGTATAATGCCGCAAAAGACGGCGGGGCAGCGACGGCATGATGGAACAGGATTTGCGCGATCGCATCATCTCGGCCCCCGAGGTGATACTTGAGGATGCCGATGTGATGCGCGCCCTGATCGCCGCGAATGAGCGTGCAATGGGCAGCAACATTGTCGATCTGCGCGGCATCGCGATGGAGCGGCTGGAAGGCCGCCTTGACCGTCTGGAAGACACGCACCGGTCGGTGATTGCGGCAGCCTACGAAAATCTGGCGGGCACCAATCAGGTGCATCGCGCGATTCTGCAGATGCTTGATCCGCTCAGCTTTGAAGACTTCCTCAAAAGCCTTGCGGGTGATGTGGCGCAGACGTTGCGGGTTGATTGCGTGCGTCTGGTGCTGGAATCAGTGCAGGATGCCGAGGAACCGGCGCTGCGGCGTCTGGGCGATACGCTGTTCGTGGCCGAACCCGGTTTCATCGCCGATTATGTGGCGGGCGGGCGGAATGTGTCGGCGCGTGCCGTGACGCTGCGCCAGACGATCCCGTCATCGGACAAGCTTTATGGCGAGCGGGCCGACTGGATCAGGTCCGAGGCGCTGCTGAAGCTTGACTTCGGCAAGGGTCGCCTGCCGGGGCTTCTGGTGTTCGGTGCCGAAGACCCGCATCAGTTCAAACCCACCCAGGGCACCGACCTGTTGGGCTTCTTTGCCGGTATATTCGAGCGCACGATGCGGCGCTGGCTGTCGTGAGCCTTGCCATTTCCCCCGCCGCGCGTGACGGGTTGGAAAGCTGGCTGGCACATCTGCATGCTATTGACGGTCTGGCCGACAAGACGATCATCGCCTATCGCAGCGATGTCGCGGGGTATCTGGCGTTTCTCGCACAGCACCGAAACGGCAGCGAAGGCATCGCGGCGCTGACCTCCATTCCCCTGTCGGACTTGCGCGCATGGATGGCGCATGAGCGCGCGCGCGGCGTCGGCC
>JBGSRQ010000462.1:0-2165 GCA_041737515.1 Rhodobacterales bacterium
GCCCCGCCCCGAAAGCCGGGGCCAGCGCACGACGCGGCTTATAACGCAGTATGATGCAGCCGCCGACGGCGACCCCGCCTGGGAAATAGCCCGCGCCTTTGCCCGTGCCGCACATGTGCTTCTGGGCCACGCCAACGCCTATGCCAACGAGGGCTATCTGCGCACGGCAACCCAGTGGGACACCCTGCGCCGCCTTGCCGCAATGGTGAATTACCAGCCCGGCCCGCCCGCCTCAGCCAGCACGGTTGTCGCCTTGTCGCTGGTGGCGGGGGCTGGCACCGTGACCGTGCAAAAGGGGCTGGCCGCGAAATACACCGCCCCGACTGGCGGCGCGCCGCTGATCTTCGAGACGCTGGCACCACTTGACGCCCATTCCGATCTGAACGCCGCCAGGGTGGCGGATTGGAACGTCAATGCCACGCCCCTGCCGCTTGGACCTTTGGCCAGCCCGCTTGCCGCCACATGGCTGACCGGCCCCAAGACCGAGGTTGATCCCGGCGATCTGGTGGTGCTGGCCTTTGGTGCAAACGGGCTTTCGGCCCGCGCGCGTTCCGTCGCAGACGTGACAAAGGGTAATGGCACCGCCCTTATCCTGCTGGACCGCGGCATGGATGCACCGGTTATTCATGCCGAGGCACGGATGTGGATCAACCCCGATGATGTGCGCGTGGGCGAGGCGCGCACCGGGGCGGGCCGCATCGTGGTGGAAACGGCATCAGCCTTGTCGCTGGCGGTGGGCGATCTGGTGTTCATCAAATCGGACAGCACTGAAGAGGTGGCCGAGGTTCTGGCAGCCATCGGCACGCAGATCACACTGCAGCCACGCCAGACCTATTCGGGCACGCTGACGGTTCTGCCGCTTGCGCCTCTGGCCACGGACGACCGCGGATTTGTTCCAACCGGGCTCAAGGTCTTTCACATGTATTTTGCCGGGCCGAACGAGGTCGGACACACCCATATCTTCAGCGGCAGTCCCTATGTCGAAGAAATCACGGCTGACACCGAAATCGTTGGGTGGCGTTATGCACCGATCGGCTTTTCCGCGGCACGCGGCTATACGTTCAGCGATGGGACAGACGCGGTGACAGCCACCATTCAGCCGGCCACCCAACAGGTGCTGGCACAGGTGCCCGCCGATGCCAGCCGAACTGTAACGTTCACCGGTAAACCCCCGAAATCATTGGCACTTGGTGCGTGGTATGTGGCGCGTTCGCTGTCAGACGGGGCGACAAGGCCGTTGCGCGTGGCGGGAATATCCAGCGGTCCGGGGGTGTATCACATTCTCTTCGATGCCGCAGTGGGCAACCTGCCCGACCAGACCGAATTCCACGGACCGATGAAGGACAGTCTTGCGCCGCAGTTCTTTGACCGCAATCCGAACGCTGTGGCGGCGGGGAATGTGGCGCATCTGTCCGGGTTGTCGGATACGGCACAGCTTCTTTTGAAACCGGGGCGGCAAATGATCATCAGCCGCACCACGCCGGATGGTATCACGGGTGACGCGCTTGCCAGCATCGCCTCGGTCACGCGCGCGGCCGCCGCGCCGGTGCAAATTGCCCTGACGACCGATGCCGATCTGACCGGTTGGGCGGCGGGCGATACCGTTTTCCGCCTGAACGCCGTGGCGCTGGGGCATGGCGAGGGGAAAGGCCCGCGCCTGCTGGGATCGGGTGATGCCGAACGCCCGCTGCAAGCGTTTCCCCTTGCGGTCAAGGATATCAGCCACGTTGCCTTTTCGGCGGCGGAAGCCGGGGTAATCCCCGATATCGACGTGGCGGTGGACGGCGTGGTCTGGCCATGGCGCGACTATGTCGATGTCACCGCCGAGGGGGCAAAGGCGTGGTCGCCGGTGTTGACCGAGGATGGCGAGATCACGGTGCACTTCCGCCGCCGCCTGCCCACCGGGTCAAACAATGTGACCGTGCTGCGCCACCGGGTCGGCACGGGCGTTGCGGGCAGCGGAATTCCCGGCTTCAACTTCACAAAACCATCGAAGAAACACCCGCAAGTCATTGCCATTCATCAGCCTTTTGTCACATCTGGTGGCGCGGACCGCGAACCCGTTGCAGCCCTGCGCACCTCGGCCCCTTCCCGGCTGGCGGCGAACGGACGCGCCGTTTCCCTGCGCGATTTTGAGCGTCTGGCGGCCAGCAACGCAAGTCTCT
>JBGSRQ010000504.1:0-3080 GCA_041737515.1 Rhodobacterales bacterium
GATCTGGCAGGGCCGGGCGGCATCATCGGCATGTCTTTCGACCAGCGCGCGGGTGGCGGGGGCCGGTGCCTTCGGCGAGGATACTTGTGTCAAAATGAAAGCGCGGGTTCGGGCAGGGGGCGGTCATGGATCGGTCATAACATGCAGGGCCGAGGGGGAAAAGGTCAGGCCGGTCTTCTGGCCCACGGCGGGCGCGGGTTGGCCGGAGGCGATGAGGGCCGCAAGGTTTGATGAACCGCTGCGGATGGAGACACGGACCGAAGCGCCAAGATAGCGCAGGCCGGTCACGGTGCCGGTCATTGCAGCACCTTCGGGGGGGATGCAATGCAGCGCCTCGGGGCGTAGCGAGGCCCATTTCTGCGGGCCGCCGAAGGCGAGGGTCACATCGGGTGGCAGGACGTTCGACGAACCGACGAAATCTGCGACAAAGCGGGTCGCGGGCCGCGCGTAGATGTCTTCGGGGCTGCCGATCTGGGCGATCTTGCCGGCGTTGAAAACGGCAACGCGGTCCGCCATGCTGAGTGCTTCGCCTTGATCATGGGTCACGAAGATGAAGGTGATGCCAAGCCGCTGCTGCAGCGATTTCAGTTCGTCCTGCATTGCCTCGCGCAGTTTCAGGTCCAGCGCGCCAAGGGGTTCATCCAGCAGCAGCACGCGTGGTTCGTTGACCAGCGCACGGGCAAGGGCCACGCGCTGGCGCTGCCCACCCGAAAGCTGGGCGGGCTTGCGGTTGCCGTAATCGGCCAGATGCACAAGGTCGAGCATCGCGTCGGCCCTTGCGTGGCGCTGGGCGCTGCCCATGCCTTTGACCATCAACCCATAGGCCACGTTGTCGCGCACGTTCAGGTGCGGAAACAGCGCGTAATCCTGAAAGACCGTATTCACATTGCGCCGGTTGGGGGGAATGCGCGACACGTCCTGCCCAAGGATGCTGACATGGCCCGCATCGGGTTGTTCGAACCCCGAGATCAGGCGCAGGCAGGTGGTCTTTCCCGAACCAGAAGGGCCGAGCATGGCGAAAAACGAGCCTTCGTCGATGGCCAGGTCGACGGCATCAACCGCCAGAACGGGTTTGGCGGCGGTGCCGAAGTTTCGGGTGACGGTGTGGAAGGTGACGGCGAGGGTCATGCGAGCCTTGGATGTGGGGGAAAGGCCCCGGAGCGGGGTCCGGGGCTGCGCCTGCGCAATGGGGCGGGGGCGGTGCTGTGCCACCCCCGCTGCTGTCGGATCAGCGCCCGCCGATCACGCCGATGTAGTCGCTGACCCAGCGGTAATAGGGCACGCATTCGCCCTGGGCGCAGGTCGAGACGGGAGTTTTCCAGAACTTGATCTTGTCGAAATCATCCAGCCCGTTCGTGGTACAACCCTCGGCGGTTTGCATGCCGCGTTTGTCGGTGCAGGCGGCAGGCACGGCGGGGTTGGCCCCGAACCAGACCGAAAGATCCGATTGCAGGTTTGATGCCAGCGAATGTTCCATCCACAGATAGGCGCAGGTCGGATGCGCGGCATCGACATGCATCATCGTGGTGTCAGCCCAGCCGGTGGCGCCTTCTTGCGGGATCGTGCTGGCGATGGGCAGCTTTTCGGCTTTCAACAGGTTTACCTGAAACGGCCATGACCCCGACGCGACAACGCCTTCGTTCTTGAAATCATCCATCTGGATAAAGGCATCGTGCCAGTAGCGGCTGACCAGCGTGCGCTGAACGCGCAGCAGGTCGAGTGCGGCCTTGTACTGATCTTCATTCAGTTCGTAGGTCGAGGTGATGCCCAGTTCGGGTTTGTGAAACATCAGGTACTGCGCGGCATCGGCAATGTGGATCGGGCCGTCATAGGCCTGAACCCGGCCCTTGTTCGGCTTGCCATCCGGCAGGTTCATCTCTTCGAACACGACGTTCCAGGAGGTCGGCGCTTCCTTGAAAACATCGGTGTTATACATCAGCACGTTCGGGCCCCACATGTAGGGCACGCCGTAATGCACGCCATCAACCGTGTGCCAGGGCGCGTCTTTCAGCCGGTCATCGACGGTGGACCACGACGGAACCAGATCAATGTTGATCGGCTGCACCCGCTTGCCCGCGATCAGCCGCAGCGAGGCATCGCCCGACGCGGTGACCAGATCAAACCCGCCTTCGTTCATCAGGGCCACCATCTCGTCCGAGGTGTTGGCGGTTTTCACATTGACCTTGCAGCCAGTTGCTGTCTCGAAATTCGTGACCCAGTCAAAGGCCTTGTCGGTTTCGCCGCGTTCGATGTATCCCGCCCATGCCACGATATTGAGCGCACCTTCCGGCGTGCCGAGTTCCGCGACCTGGGCAAAGGTCGGTGTTGCGCCGATCAGCAGGGCGGCGGCACAGGTGCCGATTTGTCTTGCAATGGTCATTGGTAGCTCCCTTTGGATGATCCGCCTCTGTCGGGCGGGCTGCCGGTGGTCCGGCCTGCGGCCAAGCGTAAAGACGCGGCGGCGTTTCGCAACAGGAATTTGCCGCGCGCCCGGTGATTGCGCGGATGCGCGGCCCGTCAGGTTTCGGCAATCACCCTTGCCAATGCAGCGATCAGGTCACTGCGCGTGACAATGCCGGCCAGGTGCCCTTTTTCATCGACCACGGGGACGGAACTCTGACGCAATTCGTTGATCTGATACAGCAGGCTTGCCAGAGGCGTCGCCACACCGACGGGATTGGCGGGCTGCATCAGATCGCGTGATGTGACCGCTTGATCTGGCGGCAGGCCAAGAACGGTTTCGGCCCGCAGGATGCCGATGCAGATACCTTGCGCGCTCACGACCGGAAACGCCTTGACCGGATGCGACCTGAACAGTGCCGCAATATCGGTCAGCGGCGCATCGGCGGGCAGGGTCTTGACATCGCGCGACATGATGTCGGCCGCCTTGAGGCCGCCCAGATGGGCACTGGCCGCCTGCGTTTGCGCGGCGGCAATGACGCGGGCCATGTCCTCGGGGCCGATATTGGCAGCCAGATTCATGTCACGCAGAATCGCCGACAAGGCGTCGGACGTCAGGCCCAGACGGCGTGCGGGGGCAGGGTCGGCGGTGGCCTGCGGGCTGACGGCGGCGGGCTGGC
>JBGSRQ010000513.1:0-6291 GCA_041737515.1 Rhodobacterales bacterium
AAGATCGTGCTGCGCATCGCCCTGCAACGCCTGCGCCGGCATTATGATGAGGCGTATGGCCGCTCTGGCCCGCTGATCGGGTAGGGGTGCCGCGCAAAGCTCGCGCCACACCCCGGTTTTCTCATGGGTCAGCGCGGGTGATCCCCGCGGCATAGAGGATGCCCGCCAAAGCGCCGCCCGCCAAAGGTGCCACGATGAACACCCACAGATCGGCCAGCGCCTTGCCGCCGACCAGAACCGCCGGGCCAAACGACCGCGCCGGGTTCACCGAAACGCCGGTCACATTGATGCCGACGAGATGGATCGCAACCAGCGTCAGGCCGATGGCAAGCCCCGCCAGTTGCACCGAAGCATCGGTCTTTCGTGCCGGATGCGTGGCGCCAAGGATCACCGCGACGAACAAAAACGTCATCACGAACTCAAAGACCAGCGCCGCTGTCATCGAATATTCGCCCAGATACCCCGCACCAAAGCCATTCTGCCCCAGCCCGTTTGTGGCCAGAACATAATCCGCCTTGCCCGACGCGATCAGCAGCAAAACCGCCGCCCCCGCCAAAGCGCCTGCACATTGTGCAACGGCATAGCCCACGAATTCGCCGATCTGCATCCGGCCCGCGCAGACAAACCCAAGCGATACCGCGGGGTTGAGATGCGCGCCTGAAATGGCGCCAAACCCGTAGGCCGCAGCCACAATGGCCAGACCAAAGGCGAACGCGATTCCAAGCATCCCGATCTGCGCGCCCATCAAGACCGCAGCTCCACATCCGAACAGCACAAGGATAAAGGTCCCAAGCGCCTCGGCCACCAGTTTTTTCGTCATGTCCCCTCCGTTTCACATTCAACCAAACGAAGACAGCGCGCGCGCAGAAACATATCTGGCAAACGGTTGTTCTGCCCCCGATAAGAGCCTATTCTTCAGACACACAGCAGTCAGAGGGAATTTTTCGTGCGCGACCTCAAAATCCCGGAACAGCGCCATCCCGAAAAAGCGCGGCGTGCAGACAATGCGCAACCCAAGAAACCGGACTGGATCAGGGTCAAGGCCCCCACCTCGGATGGCTACAAGCAAACCCGCGACATCATCCGCGAGCATCGGCTGGTGACGGTGTGCGAGGAAGCCGGTTGCCCCAACGTCGGCGAATGCTGGAGCCAGGGCCACGCCACCATGATGATCATGGGCGAGGTCTGCACGCGCGCCTGCACGTTCTGCAACATCGCCACGGGCAAGCCGCCCGCTGATCTGGACGTGTTCGAGCCGGGCCGGGTGGCGGATGCGGTCAAGAAGCTGGGGCTGAACCATGTGGTCATCACCAGCGTGGACCGCGACGATATCGAGGACAGCGGGGCCGAACATTTCGCCCAGACCATCCGCGCGATCCGCAGACAGGCCCCCGCGACCACGATCGAAATTCTGACGCCCGACTTCATACGCTGCGATCCCAGCGCGTTAGAGGTGGTTGTTCGCGCAAAACCCGATGTCTTCAACCACAACCTTGAAACTGTGCCCGGCCTCTACCCCGAGGTCCGCCCCGGCGCGCGCTATTTCCACTCGCTGCGCCTTTTGCAGCGGATCAAGGAGCTGGACCCGACGATCTTCACCAAATCCGGCATCATGGTGGGCTTGGGCGAGGATGCGCAGGCGGTGCGGCAGGTGATGGACGACATGCGCGCGGCAGATGTCGATTTCCTGACCATCGGCCAGTATCTTCAACCCACGCCGAAACACCACCGCGTTGACCGCTTCGTGACGCCCGAGGAATTCGCAGGCTACGAAAAAGCCGCCTATGGCAAGGGGTTCCTTATGGTATCCGCCACGCCGCTGACCCGGTCCAGCTATCACGCGGGCGACGATTTTGCGCAACTTCGCGCGGCGCGGCTGGCGAAACTGGGGCGCGGTTAGGCGGGGCAAATCGGGCGACAGCCCGCCGTCAGGTGCAATCTTCCGGCGTCAGCGCGCCTGTTCTGAGCAGGTGCTGCACGACCAGGGCGACACTGCGTGCATCGTCAAGCGCATCATGCGCGCGCAGGTGCGGATTCTCCAATCCGTGATAACCGGCAAGTGCATTGCTTCTGGTGCGCTGAATGTCGGCATAGGACATCCCGGCTTTCAGCAGCAACTGGCAGGCATTTCCGAACCTTGTGGCCGGAAGTGGCGGCATCAGACCTTCGACATAGCAGCTGATGGCGATCAAGTTGAATTCATCCTTGCCCCAGGACCAGAGCTTCGCGCCTTCGGCAAAGGCTTCGGTCCGCAACAAGGCATCCTTCAAGGGCAGGCCCTTCCGATCAAGATCATCTTCGGTGATGCCGGTGAGTTCGGTCAGGATCGGATCAAGTGCGACCCGGTCCCCGTTGCGCGCACGGGGTACGACGTGAAGCCGCAACATGTCAGTCATCGGAAAATCCGCGTTCAATCCGATTTTCACGATGCCGATCTGACAGATGACCGGATCAGGATCGTATGGTCCGCACCATAACCGCGATTGTGCGCCCTGTGTCGTCAGATATTCGCAGTCAAAGATCAAAACATGATTCAAGCCGCTGTCTTTCTGCCGTCATTCCACCCCCGGCACCTTCGCCAGATAAGCCGCCACTGCGGCCCGGTCGCCTTCTGGCAATTTTGCCATGTTTTCCACCACATGCGCCATGTGCCCGCCAACGCTGTCATACTCTGGCGTAAAGCCCGACGTCAGATATTCGACGATCTCATCCTTGCTCCAGGTCAGTTTCGCGGACGTGATATTGGGCACGCGGCCCTTGCCCGAAGGATCAGGCGCACCAGCCAGCCAGCGCCCCGACTCCAGCCCGCCCAACGCGTTCCGGGGGGTGTGACATTCGCCGCAATGGGCCAAAGCCTCCGCGATATAGCGGCCGCGGGTTTCCTCGGGTGTCAGATCGCCCTGCATGACCCAATCCGGTGACATGAAAAGCCACTTCCAGCCCCCAAGACTGCGCCGGATGTTGAAGGGAAAGCGCACCTCATGCGGCAGGCTGGGCGCTGCAGAGGCGAGAAGGGTGTCCATGAAGGCTTTCAGATCAACAATATCCTGAATGTCCGCCTTGGCGTAGGCCGCATAGGGAAAGGCAGGGTAGAGATGCTCGCCCTCCGGCCCGATGCCGCGCTGCACGGCGTTCACGAACATCGCCAACGTCCATGTGCCGATGCCGTGGTCAGGGTCGGGCGAGATATTGGGCGCGATGAAGGTGCCGAATCCGGTCGCAAATCGTTGCCCGCCCGACAATACCTTTTCGGCATCGCCCTTCGAATCTTCGGCCATGTGGCACGACGCACAACCCGCGGCCCAGAACACCTGCTCGCCATGCGCAGCGTCTCCTGTCAGGCCAGCGATCGCATCCTCGGGAAGTGGTGATGGCGCGGTGATCACCCAGAACCCGGCCCCCCCCAGTGCGACGACAAGCAAAATTCCGATCAGGATACGACGCATGATTGCCCTCGCTGCAAGACGTTTCCGGGAAGGTAGCCTGCATCCGGCGTCCCGCCAAACTACATTTCCGCGACACGTCCCTCAGGGCCGAAATCCGCGCGTGCCACCCTGTGTTGTCAACCATTCGGGCCAGCCGATGAACCGCTCCACCGCCACCAGCACAAGGCAGATCCCGATCACGGTGAAGACAAGCTTCGCCCGCGCGGGGCTGGGCGGGTGGCGGACCCACCGCGCCATGCGGGTCAGCCACAGCAGGTTCACGCCGGATCACCATCCGTGAACCGCACCTTGCCGATATAGGGCAGATTTCGGTTTCGTTGTGCGTAATCAATACCATAGCCAACGACGAATTCATCGGGAATATCAAAACCGGTCCAGGTCGCGCGCACATCCACCTCGCGCCGCGACGGCTTGTCCAGCAATGCGCAAACCGCAATCCGTGCCGGTTCGCGCGATTGCAGCAGGCGCAGAACATGCGAAAGGGTAAAGCCGGTATCGATGATATCCTCCACCACCAGCACGTCGCACCCCGAAATCTCGCCGCGCAGATCCTTCAGGATGCGCACCTCGCGGCTTGACGTCATCGCGTCACCATAGCTGGACGCCTCCAGAAAATCGACCTCCACCGGCAGATCAATCTCGCGCACGAGATCGGCGATGAACACGAAAGACCCGCGCAACAGCCCCACCACGATCAGCCGTTCGCTTCCCGCGAAATATGTCGTGATCTCGCGGCTCAGCGCCTCGATCCGCGCGGCGATGGCCTTGGCCGAGATCATCTCGTCGATCACATAGGGTCGCTGCGTCATGAGTGCCTCTTGATTTCCGCCCCCGGCTTACCCAAAACCATAGGGCAAGTCACGCCAAAGAAAGCCCGTCCGTGCCCACCCACCGCGAAACCAAACCGCTGCCCTATACGGCGCAGCAAATGTATGACCTGGTGGCCGATGTGGCGTCTTATCCGAAGTTCCTGCCCTGGACCGCCGCCGCGCGTGTCACCTCGCGCACCCCGCTGCCCGAGGGCGAGGTGCTGGAGGCCGACCTCGTGATTTCGTTCAAGGTGTTCCGCGAACGCTTCACCAGTCAGGTCACGCTCTGCCCCGGGCGCAAAAAGATCGACACGATCTATCTGAACGGCCCCTTCCGTCACATGAATTCAACCTGGGCCTTCCGCGACACCACACTTGGGCATTGCGAGGTTGAATTCTTTGTCGATTTCGAATTCCGCAATGCGCTCTTGCAAGGCATTATCGGGATTGTTTTCAATGATGCGATGCAGCGCGTGGTTCGCGCCTTCGAACGCCGCGCGGCCGAGCTTTACGGTGCGAAGTCTGCCTGAACCCCTCGTTCCGCGCGACTTCATCTTTGCAAAAATACTCCCGCCGGAGGCATCTGTCCGTGGAACGCGTGCCGCCCTCAGATCAAGGCTGCAGCCAGCATCGACAGCGCGTGATCCCGCGCCGCGATGCGCACATTTGCGCGGCCAAGCGCGCCGAACTCCACCGTTTCCACGGCAACCCCGTGCGGGCAGGCCAGCCCGAAACAGACCCGGCCCTCGGGTTTGAATTCCGATCCGCCGGGGCCTGCAATACCGGTCACCGAGACCACATGGGTTGCCAATGACCGCGCGCGCAGCCCCGCTGCCATCTCGGCCGCCACCGCTTCGGAGACCGCGCCGAATTCGGCCAGCGTCCGCTCCAGAACCCCCAGCATCGCCACCTTTGCGGCGTTGGAGTAGGTGACGGCGCCGCGGTCAAACACGTCAGATGATCCGGCCACATCGGTCAGCGCGGCCGCGATCATACCGCCGGTGCAGCTTTCGGCGCAGGCAAGGCGCGCGCCTTTTGCCCGCGCCAGATCCAGCAGGGCCGCTATTTCCACAGGATCAACGGCAGATGATAGGCCGCCCCCGCTGCAATCGTCGCAAGGCCGGCAAAAAGCCCGGCCCAAAGGTCATCCAGCATCACCCCGTCGGCATGATGGCGCGCGTCCGCCCGCCCGATCACACCGGGTTTCCAGATGTCGAACAGCCGGAAGAACAGGAACGCCGCCACCCATCCGGGCCAGGCGTCCAGTGCCCAATCCTCCATCCCGCGTGACCAGAATGCGGCGGCAGGGAACAGAAGCGCGATCCATTGCCCCGCCACCTCGTCGATCACGATCTCTGACGGGTCATCGCCGGGTCGCGCCGCAAGCTCCATCCGGCACGACCAGAAGCCCAGCCAGATCACCGCAAGCGTTGCCACCACCAGCACCGGAAAGCCGAGATACCGGTCGATCAGAAGCCCCAGCACAACCGCAACCGCCGACCCCCAGGTGCCAGGGGCAGGGCGCATCAGACCTGCGCCGAAAAAGATGGTGAAAAGCCGTGTCATGCCTGCCCTCCGATATTTTGAACCAGCGTTGCGGTGGCCAGTGCGGCAATCCCCTCCTCGCGTCCGGTAAAGCCCAGCCGTTCCGAGGTTGTGGCCTTGACCGAAATCCGCGCCACCTCGACCCCCATGATGCCGGCCAGCGCGCCCCGCATCGCAACCGCGTGCGGGCCGATCTTGGGGCGCTCGCAGATCAGTGTAACATCGGCATGGGTCAGACGAAAGCCGCGCGCGGCCACCCGGTCCATCGCATGTCGAAGGAAGATATGGCTTGCCGCCCCCTTCCATTGCGGGTCGGAGGGCGGGAAATGCTGGCCGATATCGCCTTCGGCCAGTGCGCCGTATATCGCGTCGGTCAGCGCGTGCATGCCAACGTCGGCGTCCGAGTGGCCCAGAAGCCCGCGCGCATGGGGCACGGATATGCCGCAAAGCCAGACGCGGTCGCCGTCGCAAAAGGCATGCACGTCAAAGCC
>JBGSRQ010000515.1:0-2041 GCA_041737515.1 Rhodobacterales bacterium
GGCCACCCCTGCCGTTGCACGGATGTAAAGCGTCTCCGCTTCGGCCAGCAGGCGTCTGGTCATGGTGCGGGTGGCGGGCCCGGCCTGCGGGCTGGAAAGGAACGCGCGCGGATCAAGCCCCGCCTCGTCAAACCATTGCAAAGGAAGGTAAATCCGCCCCATCGCCGCATCTTCGCCGACATCGCGCGCGATATTGGTCAATTGCATGGCCAGCCCCAGATCGCAGGCCCGCGCCAAGGCGTCGGCATCCCGCACCCGCATCAGGACGCACATCATCGCACCCACGGCACTGGCAACCCGCGCGGAATAATCCAGCACACCCGACAGCGTCTCATAGCGGCGCTCGGTCGCGTCCCATGCCAGGCCTTCAAGCAATGCTTCAGGCAAGGCGCGGGGCATGTCGAAATCGGCAATCAGCGCGGCAAAGGCACGGTCGGGCGCGGCGTTCCTGGGCCGCCCGGCATAGGCCATATCCAGACGGTCGCGCAGGGAAAGCACCGCGCGGGTCTTGTCGTCGCCGTCATCCACCGCGTCATCGGCAAGACGGCAGAATGCATAAAGCGCCAAAGCCGGGTCGCGCACGCGCGCGGGCAACAAACGCGAGGCCGCATGGAATGACAATGATCCGGCGCGAATTGCGGCGCGGCAATGGTCCATATCAGCGGGGGCGATCATTCTGCAGCCATCTTCAGGGGAACGCGAACAGCCCGCCCACCCGGCGCGTCAGGCAACAGTTTGCCCAGAACCTCGGCGCTGGACACAACGCCCGGCAAACCTGCGCCGGGGTGCGTTCCGGCACCCACCAGATACAGGCCCCTGGCTTCTTCGCTTACATTGTGCGGGCGGAACCAGGCGCTTTGCAGAATGCGGGGTTCGATTGAAAAGCCCGCTCCATGGGGCGAAAGATAGCGGTCGCGGAACGTCTCGGGCGTGAAGACCAGGCTTTCAGTCAGATGCGCCTGAAAGCCCGGCATCACCTTTTCCAGTTCAGCAGCGACCCTGGCGCGGTAGCGCGGTTCTTCCGCCGCCCAATCGACCGGGTTCGCGTGGCCAAGATGGGGCACGGGCGAAAGCACATAAAACGTATCATCCCCGGCGGGTGCGGCTGTGGGGTCGGTGACGGACGGGCGATGGACATAAAGGCTCATGTCTTCGGCCAGATGGCCCTTCATGAAGATGTCGTTCAACAGGCCGGCATAGCGCGGGCCGGACAGAATGGTGTGATGCCCCAGATCGGGCCACATCCCCGCGGTGCCCCTGGTGCCGAAGTACCAGACGTAAAGCCCCATCGACCAGCGCCGGTTCGCCAATTTGGCGTCGGTCCAGACCCGGCGTTTGCGGTTGCGCAGAAGGCGGGTGTAGGTGTGGCCCGCATCGGCATTGCTGATCACCAAAGGTGCTTGCAGCATTTCACCGCTCAGCAGACGCACTCCTGCAGCACGATTTTCGTGAAAAATGATTTCATCTGCCTCGGCCCCCAGCCGCACGTCGCCGCCCTGATCCCTGATCACGGCCACCATCGCATCGGCAATCGCCTGCACGCCGCCCATCGCGTAATGCACGCCGAATTCCTTTTCCAGATGGCTGACCAGCGCGTAGATCGAGGTTACATGCGCCGGATCACCGCCGATGAACAGCGGGTGAAACGACAGCGCCATCTGCAGACGCGGGTCGCGGACCCGACGTTTCGCAAGACCAAAGATCGAGCGGTCTGCGCGCAAACGGGCGAACTCCGGCAGCACCTTGATCGTCTCCCACACGCGGTGCATGGGCTTGGCAACCATGCCCTCATAGCCCACCACAAAGCGGCGCTGCGCGTCGCGCAGAAAACGTCGATAGCCTGCTACATCGGCGGGGTTCAGGCGCGCCACCTCGGCCTCCATCCGCGTGTCGTCACTGCACGCGGCAAAGGTCGCGCCATCGGCCCAACGGATCGTATAGAACGGATCAAGGGGTCGCAGGTCCACATCGGCTTGGAAATCGCGGCCACAGGCGGCCCAAAGCGCCTCGAACACCTGCGGCACGGTTATGATCGTCGGCC
>JBGSRQ010000007.1:0-6240 GCA_041737515.1 Rhodobacterales bacterium
GCATCGCGCGCAGGACGGCGGGCGTGCCCACCGGCAGCACGGCATAATCCGCAATCACCCCGGCATTGCCAAAAGACACGCCCGCCCCCGAAGTCTCGCGGGAAACCAGCGTTACGCGCCGCCCGTCGGCCGCAAGGCGCAGGGCAACGGCCATTCCCACCACCCCGGCCCCGATAACCGCGATTTCAGCGATGTGGCGTTCGGTCATCATCCCCGCTTGCAGCTATTCCCTTTGCGCCCAGCCTCGCAAAGACCACCGGAGACGCACCCGCTAAGGAATACTACATGCAAGCATCGAACAACACCCGCGTGTTCGCCTTTGTCATCTCGACCGGGTTGCCGCCGCACGACGGGTCTTCCAGCGCCATGTCGGTCAGCATGTCCAGATCGCCGAACAGCACGCCCATCGCCGACAGGTTTTCGGGGATGTTCAGCCCGCTGCGCAGTTCCATGACTTGATCGTGAAAGCCCGCAAAGCTGCCGTCAAAGCCCAGATACCGCGCGGCAGCCTCGATCAGCGTTTCGATCTTCGGGCGGTTGAATTCCAGCACCATCGGCATGACGACGGCATTGGTGGTGCCGTGATGCGTGCCGTAAACCGCGCCAACCGGGTGGCTGAGCGAATGGATTGCCCCCAGCCCCTTCTGGAACGCGACAGCCCCCATGGCCGCCGCACTCATCATATGGGCGCGGGCGTCCAGATCGTTCGGGTTGGCGTAAACCCGTGGCAGGTTCTCGAACACCAGCCGCATGCCTTCAAGGGCGATGCCCTGACCCATCGGGTGGTAATGCGGGCTGCAATACGCCTCAAGACAGTGTGCCAGCGCATCCATGCCGGTGCCAGCGGTGATGAACTTTGGCATCCCCACGGTCAGCGCCGGATCACAGATCACGATCGCGGGCATCAGATCAGGGTGCCAGATGATCTTCTTGCGGTGGGTTTCGGAATTGGTCAGAACGCCCGCCCGCCCAACCTCGGAGCCGGTTCCGGCAGTTGTCGGCACCGCCAGTGTCGGCATGATCTTCGTGCGATCCGCCCGCGTCCACCAATCGCCGATATCTTCAAGATCCCAGACGGTTACGCCCGCAGGCTGATGCGCCATCAGGGCAATCATCTTGCCCAGATCAAGGGCCGAGCCGCCACCAAAGCCGATCACACCGTCATGGCCACCCGCCAGAAAAACCTGGATCCCGGCGGCCATGTTGACCTCGGTCGGGTTGGCGTCCACCTCGGAAAAGACGGCGCGGCCCAGACCTGCGGCGTCCAGAATGTCCAACGCCTGCGCAGTGATGGGCAGCGATGCCAGCGCCTTGTCGGTCACCAGAAGCGGTCGCTTTATGCCGGTCGCCTTGCAATGCTCGGCCAGTTCGGCAATGCGGCCAACGCCGAATTTGATGGCCGTCGGATAGGACCAGTTCCGGTTGGGAACAGAGTGGGTCATTTCAACACCTTTTTGAGATGATAGGATTTCGGGCGCGTCACCGCGTGGAAGCCCAGATACGACAGCGACCCGCCGCGCCCGGTGTCTTTGCAGCCGGTCCAGCACAGGGCCGGGTCAAGGTAGTCGCAGCGGTTCATGAATACGGTGCCGGTTTCGATCTGCGACCCGATGTCGGCGGCGGCAGCGGCATCTGCTGTCCAGATCGAACAGGTCAGGCCGTAGGGGCTGTCGTTCATCAGGGCAATCGCCTCGGCGTCGTCTTTTACGGGCATGATGCCGACAACGGGGCCAAAGGATTCCTCCATCATCACCCGCATCTTGTGGGTCACATTCACCAGAATCTGTGGCGCCAGATAGGCGCCTCCGTCATCGGCCGGGAACAGGCCCGGGTCGATCAGCGGTTTCGCCCCTGCTGCCACAGCCTCGGCCACCTGATCGCGCACCACTTGCGCAAAGCGCTTGTTCGCCATCGGCCCAAGCGTCGAGGATGCATCAAAGGGATTGCCCAATGTCAGCCCCTTGACCCAGGCAACCGACTTTTCGACGAACGCATCGTAAAGCGACTGATGCACATAGATCCGCTCGATCCCGCAGCAGCACTGACCCGCGTTGAACATCGCTCCATCCATGAGCCCATCAACCGCTGCGTCAAGATCAGCATCGGCGCGGACATAGCCGGGGTCTTTGCCGCCCAATTCCAGCCCCACAGCGGTAAATGTGCCGGCGGCGGCTTTTTCCATCGCCACACCGCCGCCAACCGAACCCGTGAAGTTCACGAAATTGAACGCGCGGGAGGCGATCAGGGTTTCTGTCGTGGCATGATCGAACACAACATTCTGGAACACATCGGCGGGAATGCCTGCCGCATGAAACGCCTCGGCCAGACGCTCGCCCACCAGCAGGGTCTGGCTTGCGTGCTTCAGGACAACCGTATTCCCGGCAATCAGCGCCGGGGCCAGCGTGTTGATCGTGGTGAGATAGGGGTAATTCCACGGGGCCACGATGAACACGACCCCCGCCGCCTCGCGCGCCAGTCGGCGCTCGAACCGCTCGGAATCTTCAACCACAACCGGGGCCAACGCCTCGTGCGCAATGCTTGCCATATAGGTGGTGCGGTCATTGACGCCGCCGAATTCGCCGCCATAGCGTGTCGGGCGGCCCATTTGCCAGGCCAGTTCCTGAACCAGCACATCTTTCATGTCGTTCAGCTTTTCCACACCCGCTTTCACCAGCGCAATCCGCTCGTCAAGGGGGCGCGCGGCCCAGCCCTTCTGCGCGGCGCGCGCGCGTTTGGCCACCGCCTGCGCCTCAATCAGTGTCAGAGGCGCGCGGGTGGCGTAAACGGTGCCATCAACGGGTGAGATCAGTTCTATCGGCTTCATCATGCTCTCCATGCCCTCAGGCGCGTTCAAATCCACGGGCGCGTTCCCAATCGGTCACAACGCGGTTCTGTTCGGAAATTTCCCATTGCGCGGCGTGGTGATAGTGGTCCACCACATCGGCCCCGAAGGCCGCGCGCAACATCTTCGATGCCTTCAGCGCCGCCGCCGCATCGCCCAGGGTGCGGGGAATCTCGCGCGCCTGGCCGGCCTGATAGACATCGCCGCGCGCCTCATTCTCCAGTCCCATCTTATTCTCGATCCCATCCAGCCCTGCCGCAAGCAGCGCTGCACAGGCCAGATACGGGTTAAGATCGGCCCCGCCGATCCGACATTCCACCCGCACGGCCTTGGTGCCCGCCCCGCACACCCGGAACCCCGCCGTGCGGTTATCAAGCGACCAGACTGCCTTGGTCGGCGCGAACATCCCCACCACAAAGCGCTTGTAACTGTTGACGTAAGGTGCCAGAAAATATGTAATTTCCGATGCGTGCGCCAGTTGCCCGGCCATATAGTGCTTCATCAAAGCCGACATGCCGTTCGGATCATCGGCGTCCATGAACGCGGGTTTGCCGTCCTGCCACAAGGATTGGTGGACATGGCTCGACGATCCCGCACGGCGATGATCATACTTCGCCATGAACGTGACCGATGCGCCCTGCGCCTGCGCGATGTCCTTGACGCCCATCTTGATGATCGCGTGCATGTCGGCGGTGTCCAGAGCGTCGGAGTACTTCGCGTTGACCTCTTCCTGACCCGCGTCGGCCTCGCCCTTTGAACATTCAATCGGGATGCCCGCGCCATAAAGGCCGTTGCGCACGGCCCGCATCACCGCTTCATCGCGCCCGGTGCCGTAGATCGAGTAATCTACATTGTGCCGCGCCATCGGCGTCAGGTCACGGTAGCCGCCATCGAACAGATCGCGGAAGCTCTGCTCGAACAGGAAAAACTCAAGCTCCGTCGCCATCATCGCATCAAAGCCCAGGGCCTTGGCCCGTGCGACCTGAGCCTTCAGCATCGAACGCGGCGCATGCGGCACCAGATCGTGCGTGTGATGGTCCAGCACATCGCACATCACCAGTGCGGTGCCGGGTGCCCAGGGCAAAAGCCGCAGCGTGGCAAGGTCGGGCTTCATGATGTAGTCACCATAGCCAGCCTCCCACGAGGTGGATTTATAGCCTTGCACGGTGGTCATTTCCATGTCGGTGGCCAGCAGATAGTTGCAGCAGTGGCTTTCCTCAAATCCGCCATCCACAAAGAAATTCGCCTGAAAGCGCTTGCCCATCAGACGGCCCTGCATATCGACAATCGCGCCGATGACAGTGTCGATGCGCCCTTCGGCGACCTGGGCTTTCAGTTGATCAAAGGTCAGGTTCGCAGGCATGTGTTTCCTCGTTTCGGTCGGATAGGGGGCGGCGTCACGCCAATCGTCGTCGGGGCGGGAAGGATCACGCGTCCTCCCCCAGATCCGCCACCGCCTTTGCCAGTACCGGGGCCAACATGGCCGCCATCCTGTCACAGGCCTCGGGCGTTGCAATCAGATCATTGCGAATTTCCAGCATCGCATTGGGCAGGCCATAGGGCAGGGCCTGCATTTTCAACATATGCGTCACCCCGTCCACCGCCGCATAGGGCGAATTCATCTCGCACCGCAACGGCAGATGGGCTGCGGCGGCGAGGATTGCCCGCGCCAGGCGTGGATCGGAATCGTGGATCACCCCGAACTCCACCGCACGCGCAAGCCCCTGATAAACCGGCGTAAAGGAATGAACCGTGATGATCACCGGCGCGCGGCCCAACGCCAACCGCCCCGCCACCACCGCCTGCACATCGCCGTGAAATGGCGCATACACTGCCGCCGTACGCGCCGCGCGTTCGCCCGCGTCAATCGTGGTATTGCCGGGAATGTCATGCACCTCGGACCGCGCGGGCATCGCACCAAGGCTGTGCGGCGGCCGGTTCAGATCATAGACCAGCCGACTGACCGGTGCATGGATCAGAACACCGTCCAGGCGCTGCGCCAGCCCCCGCGCCACCTCCAGCGCACCCGGGTCCCAGGCAATATGCGCGCGTGCCTGATCGCGCGTCAGCCCCAGATCGCCCCATTCGGCAGGAATGGCACAAGACGCATGCTCGCAGATCAGCACCACCCGCCCGGCGGCACCGGAGTGCTCCACCACGGCCGGAAAGACCCGCGCTGGGTTTTGACTCTGCCCCGGCATTTTGCTGCGTTTCCCTGTGCGAGCCTCTTGCGTCAGAGGCGCTCCTGCCGCAAACGTCCCTGTGATGGCTCGAACTGTCAAGATACTTTCCGGCGGCCAGGTGCTGTTAAGATCGTTTCCGAATCGGAATGCAAAGGACCCGTCCGATGGATGCCAACACCACCGTTGAATCCCGCCTGCGCACGGCGCTGCCCGACCTGACGCGCACCGAACGCAAACTGGCGACGCATGTGTTGCGCCACTATCCGGTTGCGGCGCTGGGCTCGATCACAGCATTGGCCAAGGCCGCAGATGTCTCTACCCCCACGGTGGTGCGCCTTGCGCAGAAACTGGGGTTCAAAGGCTATCCCGATTGCCAGAGCGCCGTGCGCGGCGAGGTCGAGGCGATGCTGCTTTCGCCCCTGGCCAAGCACGAACGCTGGGCCGGCGGCGTGCCCGAGACGCATATCCTGAACCGCTTTGCAGATGCGGTGCTGGGCAACCTGCAGGCCACCTTCGCCCAGATCGACCATGCCGAGTTTGACGCGGCATCCGCCCTACTGGCAGACCCCGCGCGCCGCGTCTTCGTCAAGGGCGGGCGGATCACGCATGCGGTCGCTGATTATGCGGTCACCATGCTGAAAGTGGTGCGCCCCGAGGTGCAGCTTTTGTCAGACATCGCCAACACCTGGCCGCCTGCGCTTCTGGACATGGCGGCGGGTGATGTCCTTCTGGTCTTCGACATCAGACGTTACGACCCGTCGCTGTCGCAATTGGTGGAGCTTGCCGCCGAACAGGGCGCTGTGGTGATCCTGATCACCGACCGCTGGATGTCACCCGCCTGCGCCCACGCAGCCCATACCTTCGCTTGCGAGATCGAGGCCCCCTCGGCCTGGGATTCCACCGTAACCGTGACGGTCCTTGTCGAAACCCTGCTCGCCGCTGTGCAGAACCTGACCCGCGACCAGACCGAAACCCGCCTCAAACGCCTCGAAGACCTCTACGCCCGCGCGCGCTTCTTTCGCCGCCCGAAATAGGCCCCCGCTCGCCTCAACCCGCCGACTTCATTTTTGCAGAAATACTCGCGCCGCAGGCATCCGGCCCCTCGACAAGAGCCCGCCTCAGTATCCGCGCGCCAGATCCACGCGGTGCAACAACGCCTCGCCTGCCTCGCCACGCCGCACGTTCTCCGCCACAACGCGCGCGGCCGAGGCCGGG
>JBGSRQ010000054.1:0-10987 GCA_041737515.1 Rhodobacterales bacterium
CGTCACACGGGCAAGGATCGCTTCGACCGCATCCCCGTTCACCGGATGGCCTGCAAATGCCCCGTTCAGATCGACAAGGTGCAGCCATGTGCAGCCCGCGTCCTGAAACGCTGCGGCCTGTGCTGCGGGATCGGCGCCGAACACCGTCGCCGCCGACATCTCGCCGCGCAACAGGCGCACGCATTTGCCGTCTTTCAGGTCGATGGCGGGGTAGAGGATCATGCGCATGCTCCGGCTTTGGTGCCGCGTGATGCCACGCGGGAGGGCGCTTGCCAAGGGTGCGACCCAACGTCAGGCTTGATTGAAAGCCCGGGCAGGCGGATGATTGCGGAACTCTTTGGGAGGAGAAAACGATGAAACGGTTTTTGCTGACGGCGGCCCTGATCTTTGGTGCTGGGGCGGCTTTTGCCGACCCGGTGGAAGGCACATGGAAAACCAAGCCCGATGACAATGGCAACTTCGGCCATATCCAGATCAAGCCCTGCGGTTCCGCGTTCTGCGGCACGCTGGTCAAGGCGTTTGACGGCAGCGGCAAACAGATCGAAAGCCCCAATGTCGGCAAGCAGATCGTGTGGGACATGATGGCCAAGGGCGACGGCGCTTACGGCGATGGCAAGGTCTGGTCGCCGGACCGCGACAAGACCTATAACTCCAAGATGACGTTGTCGGGTGACAATCTGGCCGTTCAGGGCTGCGTTTTCGGCATCTGCCGCGACGGCGGTCAGTGGCAGCGGCTGAAATAGCCTTCAGCCGAACACCGACCAGCCGGTTGCTCGGGCCAGAGCCTCGGCGGCTTCGGTGCCCAGTTTGGAATTGCCCTGCAACGAGAGGCCGGGCGACCAGACGGCGATGGATGCGCGTTCGGGGGCGATGATCAGAATTCCGCCACCGACGCCGCTTTTGCCCGGCAGCCCCACGCGGTAGGCGAATTCGCCGGAGGCATCGTAATGCCCGCAGGTCATCATCAGCGCGTTGATCCGGCGCACGCGAGCAGGCGACAGCATCCGGGGGCTGGCGGTGGCATCCATCAGAAAGCGGCCCGCGCGGGCAAGCTGGATGCAGGTCATCTCGATGGCGCATTGGTGGAAATAGGTGCCGGTCGCCATGTCGGGCGAGGCGCGCAGATTGCAATGTGCCGCCAGAAAATGCGCGATGGCGCGGTTGCGGTGGCCGCTTGCGGCCTCTGACCGGGCGACAGCTTCGTTGATGTGGATATCGGCATCGCCCGCTGCCGCGCGGATGAAGGTCAGCAGTTCGGCCAGAACCTCACGCGGGGTGCGGCCGGCCAGAATCGCATCAGTGACCACGATCGCGCCAGTGTTGACGAACGGATTGCGGGGTATCCCGTGTTCAGCGTCCAGTTGCAGGATCGAGTTGAAGGCAAGGCCCGACGGCTCGCGCCCCACCCGCTGCCAAAGCTGGTCGCCCAACCGACCAAGCGCCACGGCAAGAGCAAAGACCTTGCTGATACTCTGGATCGAGAACGGCACGTCCGCATCGCCCGTCGTCAGCATCTGCCCGTCGGGCAGGGCCACCGCCATGCCGAAATGTGCGGGGTCCACATCGGCGAGTTCGGGGATATAGCTTGCAACCTTGCCACGGTCAGTGGCGGCGGCCATATCCCTGCCGATCCGCGCAAGGATCGCGGCAAGGTCCATCAGGGCCGCCAGTTCAGAAAATTGGCAATCAGCCGCAGGCCGGTGGCCTGGCTTTTTTCAGGGTGGAACTGCATGCCGATCATCGTGTCGCGCCCGATGATGGCGGTCACGTCACCCGCGTAATCGACATGGGCAAGACGCTCGGCCGGGTTTGTGACCGCGAAGTGGTAGGAATGCACGAAATAGGCGTGATCGCCCGTGCTGATGCCGGCAAGCACCGGATGGGGCGCATCAATCACCAGATCGTTCCAGCCCATATGCGGCACTTTCAAGCCATTGTCGGCCGGGTTGATCCGGTCCACGGTGCCGGAAATCCAGCCAAAACCGGGGGTCGGGCGGTATTCGCGTCCTTCGGTTGCCATCATCTGCATGCCGACACAGATGCCAAGGAAGGGGCGGGCGCGGTGGGTGACAGCCTCTTCTATCGCCTCGAACAGACCGCCGTATGCACCGAGTGCGGCGCGGCAGGCGGGAAAGGCACCGTCGCCCGGCAGCACGATCCGGTCGGCGCGGGCCACGTCTTCGGGACGGCTGGTAACCAGCACGCAGCCCCCCGCACCTTCGCGCGCCATGCGCTCGAAGGCTTTTTGTGCGGAATGCAGATTGCCGCTGTCGTAATCAACCAGAACCGTCAGGCTCACAGCGCGCCCTTGGTAGAGGGGATGGCGGTTGCGTGGCGTGGGTCAAGTTCGACCGCCTGCCGCAATGCGCGGGCCACGGCCTTGAACGCGGCCTCGGCGATATGGTGAGAGTTGATGCCATGCACGCGGTCGACATGCAGAGTGATGCCGCCGTGACTTGCCAGGGCCTGAAAGAACTCACGCACCAGTTCGGTGTCGAACGTGCCGATCTTGGCGGTCGGAAAATCGACGTTCCACACGACATAGGGGCGCGCCGACAGATCAAGCGCACAGCGCAGCTGCGCATCGTCCATCGCCAGCGCGCAGTCGCCATAACGGCGGATGCCGCGCTTGTCGCCAAGTGCCTGTGCCAGTGCCTGCCCGATGGCGATGCCACAATCCTCGACCGTGTGGTGATCGTCGATATGCAGATCGCCTTTGGCCCGCAGGGTGATGTCGATCAGGCTATGGCGGGCGAGCTGGTCAACCATGTGGTCGAAAAAGCCAATCCCGGTCTGCACATCGTAAACCCCGGATCCGTCAAGATTCAGGGTCGCCGTGATCTCGGTCTCGGCGGTCTTGCGGGTGATGGTGGCCTTGCGCATGGCTCGCTCCTGCTAACGGTGCGGCCTTATAGGCCGGGGCGGGGTCGTGCGACAAGGGTTCAGGTGTGGTCAAGATCGTTGCCATCAATCGTGATGCGGCGGATGCCCTTGTCGGATGTGCCCTGATCATGGACCAGAAGGCGTTTGGTGCGGCCATCGTCAAAGGTCAGGTCCAGCCAATAGCCGTTCAGCGCATAGCGCCCCGCGCCCGCATCGGCCGAGGAGGACGACCCGCCACCCGAAGCACCGCCAAGGATCGGATCGGGGGAAATCATCGTCGTCGTGGTCCGGTTTTCCTGCCATTGAAACCGCCCGTCCGCGAAACTCCACGTCACGTCGGCATCCGTATATACGCCCACACCGCCTGCCATACCGGGGCCGTTGCCCGAGAAGCTTCCTGCGGCCCATGTGCCCGGCAGTTCGGCGGCGGTGATCATCGGCAGCGGTTCATAGGCGATGTCGTCAATCGTGAAGCGGTCGGCGTGGATCGTCACCGGGGCGGGTGTATCCCACGCGTCGGGTGCGAAATCGGCGCTGTCGCGGCGGCTGATCCTGCCACCCGTGATGCGGTATTCGTCGCAAAAGGCCTCGCCATCCGGGCGGGCGCGGGTGCAATCGGGCATGTCGCCCAGATCAGAGAACGGCGGGTCTTCCAGAATACGGCCACCGGGGGCAACCCAGGTTATGATTTCGCGGAAGACGGGCATGTAAAGCCCGCCACTGAACGACCCCCGCATCTCGCCCGACAGGTAAAGGCCGGGTGGCAGGCCGCCGTCGGGGTCCGTCGCGGCAGGTGCGGCATCCATGCCATACAGCGTTCTGGGCCGGGCCGGAGCCTTGATGGGGCAAACGGCGTAAACCTCCGTCTCACTGCTGGAATAGAACATCGACCCCGAATGCCATGTCTGTTGCAGGGTCAGGCGGGTGTCGCCGGGGGATTTCTCCTCGATCTCGGCCACATAATTCTGCAATGGCCCGCCGACAAAGGCGATCGTTCCGGTCCAGTGGCCGTAGGCAGAGCCCTTGATGGCGGCGGAATAGCTGCCACCCGCACCATCGCTGCGGTAGGTGCCGCTTGCGAACAGAAAGCCGAAGGTCGTTCCATCGGCGCGCTGACATTCCAAAAGCCCCTTGTCCAGCGCCACTGCGGCCATCGTCTGGCGAAGCGCATCTGCGGCGGGGCCATCCTGGGCGCAGGTCATCTTGCCCTTTGCAAAGGGGTTTTCGATGTCCAGTGTTTGCCCAAGCCCGTCGCCATCCGAGACATAGACATCGCCCGTATTCTCCATCGCCCCCGTGAATTCGACCCGCTTGTAGCGGCCATCGTCATCGGCCGTGACCTTCCACGTTCCAACGCCGCTTTGGGTGCCGTTGCTGACCCGGTAATTGCGCCCCGGCAAACTGACAAGTTGCAGATCGGGCCGGGCATCCATCGCGCGGTTTTCATCGACCGTATAGCAATCGAACACGCCGGGCAGCAGATCGGTCTCCGGGTCCAACCCTGCCGCGCGCGCCATCGGGCCCGAAACCCTGGGGCGGCTGCGGGCGGTGTGATCTTCGATCGGCGCGGGCCAGTCCATCGCAGGCAGGGCCGAGGGTTTCAGGGCCGCCAGAACCTCTGGCTCGAAGGTGGTTTCCAAAAGCGCCGCCATCTCGTCTTCCACGGCATCGGGAGAGGCTGTGATCAGAAGCGCGGTCCCGGATTGCCCATCCTTCAGGAACGTCGCAAAGATATAGACGGCCTTGGAATCGTTGGTCATCGTAATGGTCCGCTGGCCACCGTCCGGCAAATCGGAGTGGTTGATCAGGCGCGTGGGTGCGGCGCTGTTGCCCAGTATTTCGGCGATCCTGGCTTGGGTTATCTGTTGCGCAGTGTTCTTGCCCGCTGGTTGCTGCGGCAACAGCATGAACACGCCACTCTTGCCCTTGTAGACCATCCCGAAATCGGAATTTTGGCGCGTGTAGCCATCGGGCTGCGGAAATTCCCACGGGCCAAAACCGTCTGCCCGCGCGTGGCTGCCTGCCCCGAACGCGGCGATTGCAGTCAGCAAAGGAACGGTCCACCGCATCATGTGGTCAGTATCCAAAAATCCGGCAGACCTGACAATAGACCTTTTCCGGGAACGCTTTCCTGAGGGCGCGTGCCTCAGACGGGTTGCCGACCCTGTCGAAAAACCGGGCCAGCCTCATAGTGGCCCGGCCACATCGCAAAAGGGATTGATCGAAACGACAAGTTGCTCCATCTCCTGCGCCCGGCCTGCATCTTCGCGGCGTTGGTCGGATATCAGGGTCTTTTGCCAGTTTCAGACTGATAACGTTGAATGACTTCCCGAATTGAAGCCCGAATTGAATCCAGAACCCAAAACAGAGTCAAAAATTCTGCGCCCGACGCGACGTGGTGAGAAAAAGATGATCGCCGTATTTTCGGATCGCTATTTCGTATCGCCATGATGCGCATCTGGTTCCGGATCTGATCCGCAACATTGCATCCTCGGTGCTCGGATATGTGGCGCTGGATGATCGCGATTGCGGCGTGCGGATCAGTTCTGAACCGGACCGTCGTTTGGCAAAGATGATGCCGAAACTGACGCGTGGGCCGCAGAATATCCTGTGGTCCTTCAATATACGGGAGATGTTCACACCGCTGGCTTACCGCGATGACGGGCTAGGGGGAGCCAAGACGCGCATCAGCCTGTTCCCGATCGCGGCAGCGTCCGCCTTTGACATGCCCGCATTGCACGGCGAATGGGTCAGGCGATTGTCGGCCTTTGAGCCGCAAGGTGCCGATCTGGATGTCTACGATCTGCGGATGGCAACGCCCGAGCGTCGCAGGCACCGCAAACTGACCCATGCCGCGGTTGATCCTGAACGGCACATGCAATTGCTGGGCCATGATTGTCTGGATGACGAGCGCGGGATGGTGCTGAAAACCATTCCGCCGGAACGCCGCTTTCAGCCACCTTTCCTGGAGGATGGCGGCCTATGGGCGGTGCCGGCTGTGCCAACCAAACGCATGATTCCCGACCATGATCGGGCGCGGCTGATGTATGTCGAACGCATGCGGGTCACGCGTGGGGGCAAGGCTGCGCTGCATGTGATGCGCGATCTGGTTGACAGCAAGGCGGGTGATACCGATCTGTCCGAAGTGACCGCCAGACTGGCACCGGAGGCAGGCCAGCCCGATCTTGCGATCGACATCACCAACGCCACCCTGACCGCAGAGCCGGATCAGGCGCACGCGCTGGTGACGCAGGCTTTGGCCTTCATGATGTCGGGCCGGGATGTCGACGCAGCGGCAAGCCTGACACGGGCGCTGGAAATCGTGCCCGAAAGCATGTGGCTGCGCCATCTCGCCGCCGCATCACAGCGCGGGCATGATGCCCTGACAGACGCCGGGGCGGCATGGCGGCGCTGGGCCAAGGGGGACGCGCACCTGCACGAAGGCGCAAAGGTCGGCCAGGGTGATCCCGCGATCATCGTGATCGGCTATCGCACGCAACCCGAACTGATCCACGCGGTCGAGTCGGCCCTGTTGCAGGGCGAGGTCGTCGACGTTGTCGTGGTCAACTCGGGCGGGGGGCCGATGCGGCTACTGCTAGCGCCCTGGCTGGATCGCATCCGCCTGATCGAGGTGCAGGGCCGATTGCGCGTCGGTGCGGCGCGCAATATCGGTATCGACGCCTCGCGGGCGCGGTTTGTCTCTTTTCTTGCGGGTGATTGCCGGACGCCGCCGGGCGGGGCTTTGGCCGTGGCCTCTGACGTCGTGGCTGAAGACACGCGCAATCTGAGCAGTGCCGCCAGCGCGTTCATCCATCACCGCAAACGCCACCCCAGAACGTCGCCAGACATGGCCCTGCGCGATGGTCTTTCAACGGCCCGCGTTCTTGTGGCGATGGTCGGCTGGTTTCCGCCAGACATGGTTCTGGGCGAGGATACGGCGTTCAACGCGTTGGTATCAAGAAGTTTTCCGCTGGAATGGTCGCCAGACGTGGTGATGACCCAGCGCTGCCGGTCTGGTTGCCGCAGCCGATCACCTTCAGCCGCATCTTCCTCTGAAGGATCACTACACCGAACGCGGCCGTGCAGACCTTGCCAAGGCGCGCAGGGCGATGTGCGCCGACTTTTCAAGGCGGCATGCAAATCGCAATGCCCATCTTGCCAAATCTGCCGCCCCCGCAAAGACGGCGCCCCAAGCCGGCTTCCCCCTGCCGCATCACCCAAAGAGTGGGCGACACCCAAAGAGACAAGTGCCGAAGCCAGCCGTGCAAGAGTTGACGGACGGCACGATCAGGTCAGGCACATCCGCTTGCGCAACAAGACCGGACGGGCACCGACCGACAAGGCATTGCCAACGGAAACGAAACTCCCATGCAAATGCATGCTTGCCTTTTTTTAAAGCAGTCTGCATGTTTTCCGGGCTATCGGGGGCTTTGACGGAAATTCGATGTCCAGTCGAAAGCCGGTCGGTGGCCAGAGCATGACTGTCCTGCGGATTGGCGGTTAACACTTTTTCCGGGCGATGTTCGCAAAAGGCGCGCAAGACATGTGGCGGGAGATAAAGCCAGACCGACGGCACGAGATCGAGGTCGAAGGCGGCACGGTCATCGCCTACGACTTTGGCGCGGGCGACGACGTGGTTCTGTGTCTGAACGGCGGCCCCGGACTGCCCTGCGATTACCTGCGCGAGGCGCACAGTTGCCTTGTGGATCAGGGCTTTCGGGTGGTGGCGTTCGACCAGCTTGGCACTGGTGCATCCTCTCGCCCGACCGATGCAAACCTTTGGACGATCAACCGCTATGTTGCGGAAACCGAGACGGTGCGCCGCACACTGGACCTTGGGCCGGTGCATCTTTTGGGCCATTCCTGGGGCGGGTGGCTGGCCATCGACTATGCGCTGACCCATCCGGGTGCAGTGCGGACGCTGACCTTGGCCGACACCAATGCCGACATGCCGCATCTGGTATCCGAACTGCACCGTCTGCGCGCGGCCCTTGGCCCCGAGACGGTGGCGATGATGCAGCGGTTCGAGGCCGAGGGGCGGTTTGATCACCCCGCCTATGCCGCTGCCGTGACACTGCTGAACTATCGCCATGTCTGCCGGCTGGATATCTGGCCCGACCCGATCAAACGGTCGCTCGATGACTGGAACATGGAGCCTTACATAACCATGCAGGGGCCCAACGAGTTTCTTTATACCGGCAACATGAAGGACTGGAACCGCATCCCCGATCTGCACCGTATCCCCGCCCCGACGCTTATTCTGTGCGGCCAGCATGATGAACTGACCCCGGCCTGTGCGCTGCGGATGAAAGAGCAGATGCCGCAGGCGGAACTGACCGTGTTCCCCAATGCCTCGCATATGCCGTTCTACGAGGAACCGGGGGCTTATTATCCGGTGCTGACGGGTTTTCTGAACCGCCACAGGGTAACGGCGTGATGGCGGGGCAGGGTTGATGCACCGCTACAGGTTCGTGCTGTTTCGCCCGCTGCAATTCTTGCCCGTGCTGTTCGGGATCAGCGTCATCACGTTTGTTCTGGTGCGCCTGATCCCCGGTGATCCGGCGCGGATGCTGCTTGGCACGCGCGCAACCGCATCGGCGCTGGAACGTATTCGCGCGCAATACGGCCTGGATGAGCCGATCTGGGTGCAATACCTCTATTTCCTCAAGAACCTGTCGGCGGGCGAGATGGGCAGGTCGATCGTCTTCAAGACCGATGTTCTGAAGCTGATCGCCACCCGGATCGAGCCGACGCTGGTTCTGGTCACGGGGTCGGTTCTGCTGGCCATTCTGATCGCAGTGCCGATGGCCACAATTGCCTCTCGCCAGCGGGGGCGGATGCCCGATCAGGCGGTGCGCGTTGTGTCTACCCTTGGGCTTGGCACGCCGCCGTTCTGGCTGGCGCTGATGCTGATGATCGTGTTCAGCGTCAAGCTGGATCTCTTTCCGGTGTCGGGTTACGGGCGCACGCTGTCTGAAAAGGCAACGCACATGGTGCTGCCGTGCCTTACCATTGCGCTGTCATTGTCGGCGGTGCTGACCCGCAGCCTGCGCGCCAGTCTGATCGCGCAGATCACGTCCGATCAGGCAACGGCGGCGCGGGCGCGCGGACTTTCGGAAGGTGCGGTGTTCTGGCGGCATGTGATGCCCAACGCCATCGTTCCGACGCTCAACCTGCTGGCGGTCAACATTGGCTGGCTGATCGGCGGCACGGTCATTGTAGAGTCCGTGTTTGCCATTCCGGGCATGGGGCAATTGTTGATCCGTGGCATATTCTCACGCGATTACATGGTGGTGCAGGGGGTTGCCATGTGTTTTGCGGTGGCTACGGTGCTGGTGAACTTTCTGGCCGACATTCTGACGGTGGCCGCCGACCCGCGGGTGAAGCTGTGATCGTGGCCGCCGCCCGCCCCCTGTTTCTGCGACCGTTTCCGGGCCGGGTGACCTTGTTCACCGGGCTGTTGCTGGTCGGCCTGATGGTCTTGGCGGCCCTGCTTGCCCCGTGGCTTGCCCCCTATGATCCGGTGTTCCAGGACGGCAACGCCCGGCTTGCGGCACCAGGCGCAGGGCATCTGCTGGGCACCGACAATTTCGGACGTGACGTGCTGTCGCGCGTGATCTGGGCCGCGCGGGTCGATCTGCAGATCGCCTTTCTGGGGGTGGCGTTTCCATTCGTGATCGGCACCGTGATCGGCACGGTCGCGGGCTATTTCGGAGGCGTGGTCGATGCAATCCTGATGCGGATCATCGACGTTGTGCTGGCGTTTCCCTATCTGGTCCTGATCATTGCCATCATTGCCATTCTGGGGCCGGGGCTGCAAAGCTTTTACATCTCGCTGGCCCTGGTGGGCTGGGTGTCATACGCGCGGCTGATCCGGTCGCAGATCCTGATCCTGAAATCCGCCGATTTCGTGCTGGCCGCGCGCAGCCTTGGCTACAGTCACAGCCGCATCATGTTCCGCCACCTTTTGCCGAATGCGCTGGTCAATTCGATCGTTTTCGCGATGTCGGACATGGTGCTGGTGCTGCTGGGCGGGGCCTCGATCAGCTTTCTGGGGCTGGGGGTGCAGCCGCCCACGGCGGAATGGGGCATCATGGTTGCCGAAGGGCAGGGGTTCATCACCCAGGCCTGGTGGATGACGACGTTTCCGGGGATCGCGATCCTGATCCTGTCGTTCGGGTTCAGCCTGATTGCCGACGGGTTGGGCGAAAAGCTGGGGGTCCGGGAATGACCGCTCCGGTTTTGTCGGTTCAGGGCCTGTCGGTGGAAACCCGCGATGGCCTGCGGCTGGTTGATGATCTGTCGTTCGATCTGGCACCGGGCGAGATTCTGGGTCTGGTCGGCGAAAGCGGGTCGGGCAAGACGGTCGCCTGCCGCGCGCTGATGCGGCTTTTGCCAGAGCCTGCGTTGCGCATCATGGGCGGACGGGTGGCTCTGCTGGGGCAGGATCTGGTGCCCTTGCCCGAGGCGCGGATGCGCGGTGTCCGGGGCGGGCAGATCGGCATGATCTTTCAGAACCCGACCGCGCATCTGGACCCGGTGATGCGCATCGGTGATCAGATCGCCGAGGCTGTGCGCCTGCACGAAAAGACCAGCCGGACAGAGGCCCGCGCCCGCGCAACAGAGGCGCTGCGACAGGTCGGCATCCCCGACCCAGAAGCGCGCGCCGGGTCTTACGCGCATGAGTTTTCGGGCGGCATGCGGCAGCGCGCGATGATCGCCGTGGCGCTGGCCTGCAACCCCAGGGTGTTGATCGCGGATGAACCGACGACAGCACTCGATGTCACCGTGCAGGCGCAGATCTTGCGGCTGTTGATGGACCTGCGCGACCGGCAAGGCGTGTCGATCATCCTGATCACGCATGATCTGGGCGTGGTTGCGCAGACCTGTGACAGCATCGCCGTCCTTTATGCGGGCCGCCTGTGCGAGCGGGGGCCAAAACGGGACGTGCTTGGTGCGCCGTCGCATCATTACACCGCCGGTCTGATCCGCTGTCAGCCAACCTCGGCCGGGGGCGAAGGGTTGCTGGATACGATACCGGGCCAGCCCCCCTCGGCAGGTGCGATGCCGGGCGGGTGCCGGTTTCATCCGCGCTGGGAGATCG
>JBGSRQ010000077.1:0-2099 GCA_041737515.1 Rhodobacterales bacterium
TGGGCGCGTATTCCGCCGCAATCCACGAGTCGCAGGGGTCCGCACAGGTATCGCTTTTTGGCGAGGCGGGGGCCGATCTGCCGGAACCGCGCATTGCCAACCGCGACGACTGGCTGCCGGTGGAACGGCTGACGCAGGAACATCAGGCGATCGGCTTCTACCTTTCGGGGCATCCGTTGGATGACTACATGGCACCCCTGAAACGTCGCGAAGTAAAGACGCTGACCGAAGTGACGCGGATGGCCGAGAACGGCCCGGTGGTTGCGAAAATCGCGGGCTCGGTTGCGTCAAAGCAGGAGCGCAAATCGGCGCGCGGCAATCGCTTTGCCTTTGTGCAACTGTCTGATCCGACAGGGCTTTACGAGGTGACGGTGTTTTCCGAAGCCCTGGAAGCCGCGCGCGATCTGCTGGAGGCGGGCAACAACGTGGTGCTGACCGTCAAGGCGGAGCTTGAGGGCGAGACGCTGAAGTTGCTGGCCAATGCCGTGCAGCCGATTGATCAGGTGGCCGAACAGGGCGGGGCGGCGTCGTTGCGCATCCATCTGTCAGACGGGGCAGCGGCGGCGTCGATTGCGGCCCTGTTTGCCCGCGTGGAACAGACCCGCAGCCGCGGCCAGGTCACGCTGTGCGTAACGGATGCCGACGGGCGCGAGATTGACCTGACGCTGCCCGACACCTACCCCGTGAACCCCCAGATCAAGGGCGCGATCAAGGCAATGGCGGGGGTGATGCTGGTGGAAGAGGTTTAGCTCTTTTGGGTCGCGCGACGTGGGGCGGTTCCTGGGGCGTCAGTTCGTCAGCCACTCACGGCACTCTTTCAGAATGCGCGTCGGGTCTGCCGGCGGCGGTGTGTTGGGGATGGGGGTCCGTGGGTTGAATCCTGATGGCGTCCAACATGCCAAACGAGCGGTCGCGATCAGAACCTGTCGCCCTTGTGCCCCTTCACCCACCGCGCGCCGATCTTTGCAAAGCTGACGGCAAGCACGATCCGCACGACGTGGTGCGCGGTGACGTAGACGACGCTGATCTGCATGCTTAGCGCGACAAGGCTCATCTCGGTCAGCCCGCCGGGGGCGAAGGCCAGAAACACGCCCGATTGCGACACGCCGACCAGGGGCGCCACCACCACTGAAAACGCAAACGCCAGAACCAGCGCAGCCCCAACATTCAGTGACGCCAGGCGAAATGCCATCGGCAATGCGCCCTTTGGCATCCCCGCAAACCGCGCGCCCAGAACGGAACCCACAACGATCTGCGTCAGGCCCACCGCCCATCCGGGGGGCACGCCTTCGACCCAGCCGCCCAGATGAACTGCGGCACTGGCAATCAGCGGGCCGGTCATAACGGCGGCGGGAAGGCGCAAGCGGTGACCCGCAACATACCCCGCGACCCCGACCACGGCGAGCAGGGCCGCATCGCGCAGCCCCAGGGCGGGTCCGCTCAGGGACATCCCGCCGCCAGAGCCAACCGAATGGCCGGTGGCCCATGCAAAGCCCAACGGCACCGCGATAATGGTCAGGATCAGCCGCAGGAACTGCAACAGCGCCAGCATCTGCACATCGGCCCCCGCCTCTTCGCCCAGAACCACGCTTTCGATAAGACCGCCCGGCACCGCACCGAAAAACGCGGTTGTGGGCGGCAGGGGGCCAAAGCGGCGATAGATGTGGTAGCCGATGAAATGCGCCAAGGGGATGTAAAGGCACAGCGCCAGCAGGCTGGGCCACCACCCCGGCATCTGCGCCAGAACCGCAGGGGTGAACGCGCCGCCGATGGCCACCCCGATGATCGGGATGAAGAAATTGCGCGTGCGTGCAGGTACCTGAAGGGTCAGGCCGAACGGCCGCCACCCCAGTGCCGCAAGCAGACCCGTCGCCAGAAGCGAGCCCAAAAGCAACCCCAGCGGCAGGTGCAGCGCGGCGGCAAAAAGACCGCTCGCCGCACCGCTCGCAAGCGTCACCGCGACAGAAGCAGAGTTTGCCGGCATCCGGTTACGCTGCCGGCATCGGGGTCACGGCTGTTCGACCCCGTTCAGGATGGCGGGGTTCCAAAAGCGGATATCCACGCGGCCACGCAGCCCGGCTTGCGTCGCGGGGTCGGCG
>JBGSRQ010000086.1:0-10148 GCA_041737515.1 Rhodobacterales bacterium
GTCGATTGGCTGGCGGAAACTCTGCGGAACACCCCCTCGGTTGCCGAGGCGCGGGTGGAACGCTTTCAGGCGCCAAAGGGTCTGCCCGATGCCTTGATGCAGGCCCTGGCCGACAAACTGGGACGCACTGTCGGGCTGGCCGAGTATATGCTGCTTGCCGGCGTTCGCTATGACGGCGGGCGGGCAGGGCACCTGCTTGCCTTTGTCGGGGCAAGGCCGGGGGCGGAAGACGCCCTGGCGCGTGCGGCGGGCGAGGCACTGACATTTTCCGGCGTGGAAGCGGGCGAGATGGACGTGGTGTTTCTTGCCCCCACCGATGCCGCCCTTGGCCGGATGGAGGCTGCCGCATACCGCCTTGATCTGCCCCGACCCGAGGTGCGCTCCGAGACGCAATCCGCCGCACCCGGAAGCGATCCGAACCGACCGCCGATCCTGCGCTGAGGGCAGATTTTGTGGGGTAATATAATACCTATTTTGTATCGCATTGATTTCAATGTATAAAACAATCATCGCGCCCATTGACGCGGCTCGCAAAATCATTGAAACACCCTCATCCAACGCGGCGGGCTACTCCCGCCCCCCGTTTCCATAGGACCGAAGATGAAAACCTTTACCGCAACCCCGGCGGACATCGACAAGAAATGGATCCTGATCGACGCCGAAGGCATCGTTCTGGGCCGTCTTGCAACGATCGTCGCCAACATCCTGCGTGGCAAGAACAAGCCCACTTTCACCCCGCACATGGACATGGGCGACAATGTGATCGTGGTGAACGCCGACAAGATCCAGATGACCGGCAACAAGCGGGCCGACAAACGTTATTACTGGCACACCGGCCACCCCGGCGGGATCAAGTTCCGCACGGCGGCACAGGTGCTTGACGGTGCCCACCCCGAGCGTGTCGTGACCAAAGCGGTTGAACGCATGATCACCCGCAACAGCCTTGGTCGCCAGCAGATGACCAACCTGCGCGTCTATGCAGGTGCGGCCCACCCGCATGAGGCACAGCAGCCCGCCGTTCTCGACCTTGCGTCGATGAACCCCAAGAACACCCGGAGCGCATGAGCATGGCCGATATCAAATCCCTCGACGATATGAAATCGGTCGTGACTGAAACTGCTTCGCCCGAAGCCGTTGCCGCCGTTGCCGCTCCCCGTGTGGCACAACGCGACAATCTGGGCCGCGCCTATGCCACCGGCAAGCGCAAGAACGCCATTGCGCGCGTCTGGATCAAGCCGGGCTCGGGCAAGGTTGTTGTCAACGGCAAGACGATGGCGGATTACTTTGCCCGCCCGGTGCTGCAGATGATCCTGCGTCAGCCGTTCACGGTGGCCGGTGTTGAAGGCCAGTTCGACGTGATGGCAACGGTGACCGGTGGTGGCCTGTCGGGTCAGGCCGGCGCGGTAAAGCACGGCGTCTCGAAGGCGTTGCAACTTTATGAGCCGACCCTGCGCCCCGCGCTGAAAGCCGCGGGCTTTCTGACCCGCGACAGCCGCGTGGTGGAACGCAAGAAATACGGCAAGGCCAAAGCGCGCAAGAGCTTCCAGTTCTCCAAGCGCTGATCCGGCTGTGCAATTTGCGAAAGGCCCGTGCGGTTGCGCGGGCCTTTTGGTTTTTGGGGTATGGCCCTCTGGCATCTTGACGCCAGGCTTTGCGGCCACGGCGCGACAATGCGATGGATCTGAACCAGGCGACCCTTGGCTTGCGTCTGATCGTGTCGGCGCCGGGCGAACATGCGCGGTTCGAGATGCCGTCGGGCGCGCCGAGCCGTTCGCTGCACAAGATCGCCACCACGCAGCCGGGCCATACAGCGCTTTATTTCGAGGTGAACGATGTTGACACCACCTTCGCCCGGCTTTCCGGCAAAAGCATCCACTTTGATACCCCACCCGTTGATCAGCCCTGGCTCTGGCGGGAGGTTTGGTTGACAGACCCGAGCGGCAACCCGCTTTGTCTTTACCACGCGGGCACAAATCGCCGCTTTCCGCCGTGGCGGATCAAGCCGGAGGCGGATAGGGCCACACCATGAAAAAAAAGGGGCCGGTTGCCCGGCCCGAGGTTGGGGTAATTTCGGGGAAATCAGGCGCGCCAGAACGGCTTTTCAGCTTCGGCCTGCGCGACTAAAGCGGTCAGACCGATGTCGGCGATCAGATGCGCGTCCATGTCCGACAGCGCGCGGCGGGTCTGTCTGCGGGTTTCCCATGTCAGAACCAAGGACGCGAACGCAAAGGCCACCGACGCAAAGGGCGGCCGGGGGCGGTTCAGGGTCAGCGGAATGTTGTTTTGCATGGGACACCTTTTGTATTGATACAAATCATTTGATCTGATAGGAGTAATCTACATTGTGTCGTGCTTGGGGGCCATAGAAACATTGTGACTGATACAATATGGCGGCCTGACCTGTCCTTGTACCCCGGCCCGAAGTATCTGGCGCTGCACCGGGCCCTGCGCGAGGCGATCCGCGCGGGTGATCTGGCGCAGGGCGCGCAATTGCCCACGGTGCGCGATCTTGCATTCCAGATCAGCGTGACCCCCGGCACCGTGTCGCGCGCCTACCAGCTTGCCACGCAAGAGGGGCTTCTGGATGCCACGGTCGGCCGCGGCACCTTTGTTGCTGCCACCCAGCGCCGCATGGGGCCGACGCAAAGCCTGTTTTCCGAACGTGACAAAGAGGCAGTTCAGGGGCTTGTTGATATGCGCTCGCCGCGTCTGCCCGAGGTGGGGCAGGAAGCGGCCTTTCATGCAGCCCTTGCCCGGATGGCCAGTGCCGCCCATGACTGGCGTGATTATCCCAGCCAGCGACTGGAGGAACCCCTGCGCGCGGCGGTCTGCGACTGGCTGGGCGACCGGATTCTTGGCCCGATCTCGGCGCAGGATGTGGTGCTGTGTCATGGCGGACAAAGCGGTGTGAACCTGGTCCTGCAATGCTGCCTGCGGGGCGAGCGGCCACTGGTTCTGACCGAAGACCTTGCCTATCCGGGGTTCCGTCACGCCGCGCGCCTGGCCCGCGCCGAGGTGATGGCCATTGAACTTGACGCCCACGGTCTGCGCCCCGATGCGCTGGAGGTTGCCTGCCGCCGGCACCGCCCGCAGATCCTGTGCGTGACAACCGAAGCGCAGAACCCGACAACCGTGCCGATGCCCCTGGCGCGCCGGTCCGAGATTGTGGCGCTTGCCCGCGCGCATGATCTGCAGATCATCGAGGATGATTGCTATTCCATCGCGCAAAGCCCGCTGCCAAGCCTGCGGGCGTTGGCACCCGAGCGCACCTGGCACATCGGCGGGCTTTCGAAAACCGTATCGGCGGCATTGCGCTTTGGCTACATCTTCTGCCCCTCCGGCATGGGCGAGGCAGGGCGGCTGACGGCACAGCACGGATTTTTCGCGCTGTCCCGCGTGGTCAGCGACCTGTGCCTTGCGATTTTCAACTCGGGCGATGCAGACCGCATCCGGCGCGGCGTGCAGGCCGAATTTGCAAGCCGTCTTGAAACGATGGTGGAACATCTGTCGCCCTTCGGGGTGCAGTGGCAAGAGGGGTTGCCCTTCGTCTGGGTGCCGCTGCCGTCGGGATGGCGCGCGTCAACCTTTGCGCGCATGGCCGAAGCAGAGGGCGTTCTGGTGCGGTCGGCGGATGAATATGCGCTGATCCACGGCCGCGCCCCCCATGCCGTGCGTCTTGCGATCAATGGCGAGATCGCGCGCGCCCGCTTTGATGCGGCAATCGCCGGGCTTGCGCGGCTCCTGGCGTCACCTCCGGCTGAACTTGCTGTCTAAGCCTGCGCTGTGGCAGGAAAATCGCGACCCCGTTCAATCGCAATGGCGTGACTTGACCGATTGCCGTTCGGGGCGAATATTGGCGCCAGAGCAGACTAGATAAAAAGAGACCCAAAATGGGACATCAGGTGTCGTTTCACGCCCCTCACGGGGGCGCTGACTTTCTTGCAATGCGCAAAGGCCGCACTGGCAGCACCGAAATCGTCTATGACGATGGCGTTGCCCGTCGCATCATCTGGCGCGTCGATCCGGCTTCGGTCAACGAGGCGCGTCTTTCTGATGCGCTGCGGGTGGCGGTCGGGGCGCTGCGCGTTGTGCCGGCACTTTATGACGAGTTGAAAAAGCGCGCCATCGCGGTAGAGCGGGTTGCCGGCTGATCCACGCTCTGCCATGTGCTGAATAAATGATCAAATCCATTCCGGTTTGATTTCAATGCCTTGTTTGCGGCAAGTGTCCGTTTTTCGGGCGCTTGCCTGCCTCTGTCCGGTTTGCCCCCTTTTCAGACCAGAATGCCTGTGCCACAAAAAGAAAAAACTGAAACGCCAGGGGGCACCATGAACGACAAGGCCCAACGGGTCCGGTTCCGCGACACCGAGGCGGCAAGCGGCCTTGCGCTGATCAGCCCGACGGCGATCTACGCGATCCTGATGCTTGCGGCCCCGATGGCGGCGGTTCTGCTGTATTCGGTGCTGACGGACGGGTATTCCGAAAGCGGCGCGCGGGCTGTCCTGCCGATCTTCACGCTCGACAATTACGCCAGTGCATGGTCCGACCGGATTTCGCGGGCGCTGATGATCCGGTCCTTGATCGTGTCGATGTCGGTCACGCTGTTCACGGTGTTGCTGGCCTATCCGGTGGCGTATTTTGTCAGCTTCCACGTCGCGCCTTCGAAAAAATCGCTCTGGCTGTTCCTGATCACGATCCCGTTCTGGACCAGCTATGTAATCCGCGTGTTCCTGTGGAAGGTGATCCTTGGCTATAATGGCGTGATCAACTCGGGCCTTCTGTCGCTGGGCATCATCAGCGAGCCATTGCAGTGGATCAACTACAACGTCGGCGCGTTGATCGTCACGCTGGCCCATGCCTATGCGCCGTTTGCCATTCTTCCGATCTTTGTGGCGCTGGAAAAGATCGACCGGTCGCTTCTGGAGGCCGGGCAGGATCTGGGCGAAAGCCGTCTGCGAACGTTCTGGCGGGTGACGCTGCCGTTGTCGATGGCGGGGGTCGTGGCGGCGGTGCTGATCGTATTCATCCCGACCGTGGGCGATTATCTGACGCCCGACCTGATCGGCGGCGGCAAGATCCCGATGATCGCCAACCAGATCGAGAACACCATGCTGAAGATCAACAACAAGCCGCTTGGATCCGCGATTGCAGTGACGGTGATGCTGATTGTGACCATCGTCAGCCTGACCTTCATCGCGCTGAACCGCCGCTTTCTGGTGAGCAAGAAATGAAATCCTCGGGCCTTCGCATATACACCATCGGCTATCTGATCTTTCTTTACGCGCCCATCGCGCTGCTGCCGATCTTTGCCTTCAACAACAGCAAGATCGTGGCCTTTCCGCTTTCTGGCGTGACGACCGAATGGTTCGTTCAGATGTGGAACGACCAGTCGCTGCGCGAAGCAATGATGAACAGTCTGATCATTTCCGGCACGACCGCCGTTCTTGCGACCACGCTTGGCATCTTTGCCGCCCGTGCCTCGACCCGGTTCAGCTTTCCGGGCAAGGGCGGGATCATGGGGCTGATCATGTTGCCGCTGGTTCTGCCCGAAATGATCGTGGCGATGTCGATGCTGGTCGTTCTGATCGGGATCGGAGTGCCACTTTCCAAGCTCACCATCATTCTGGGACATGTGCTGATTTGCACACCCTTTGCGGTAGCGATCCTGTCGTCTGCCTTCCAGAGCCTTGATAAATCGCTGGAGGAAGCCGCCTATGATCTGGGCGAGACGCCGCTTTCGACGTTCCGCCTGATCATCCTGCCCCTGGTGATGCCAGGGATCGTGTCGTCGCTTCTGATCAGCTTCACCATCAGCCTTGATGAATTCATCATCGCCAACTTCCTTGGCGGCAGCACCAAGGTTCTGTCGTCGTATATCTACGGCCAGTTCCGATTTCCTGCCAATGTGCCCGCGATGCTGGCCTTGGGGACGATCCTTGTGTGCATCTCCATCATGCTGCTGGCAACGGCAGAATATTTCCGCCGTCGCGGCCTTGCGAAAACCGGCGCCAAAGATACCGGAGGCTTCCTGTGACTGCCAAACCAGAGATGATCGAGTTTCAGGACGTTCACAAATATTACGGCACCTATCACGCGTTGCGCGGCATCACGGCGACGATCAAGGCAGGCGAGTTCTTCTCGCTTCTTGGCCCGTCGGGTTGCGGCAAGACCACGCTGCTGCGCACCATCGCAGGGTTTGAAGGCATCTCGTCGGGGGCGGTGCTGATCGACGGCAAGAACATGGCCGGCGTTCCGGCCAACAAGCGCCCCACCAACATGGTGTTCCAAAGCTATGCGATCTTTCCGCATCTGACGGTGGCCGAAAACGTGGGCTTTGGTCTGCGCAGGGATCCGGGGTCTGCGGCGGAAAAGGCCGGCAAGGTGGCGGAGGCTCTGGAGATGGTCGGCCTGAAAGGCTATGGCGACCGCGCCGCCCATGCGCTTTCGGGTGGTCAACGGCAGCGCGTGGCTTTGGCGCGGGCGCTGATCCTGAAGCCGAAGGTCCTGTTGCTGGATGAGCCCTTGTCGGCGCTTGACAAGAAGATGCGCGAACAGATGCAGGTCGAACTGATCCGATTGCAACGGCAAGTTGGCATTACCTTCATTCTGGTCACGCATGACCAGGAGGAAGCCTTGGTCATGTCCGACCGCATCGCCGTGATGTTTGAAGGCGAGATTGCGCAACTGGCCGATCCCGAGACGCTGTATCGTCGTCCGGCGACGCGGCAGGTCGCGAACTTCATCGGCACGATGAACTTTCTGCCCGCACAGGTCATTTCCGAGAACGGCGGCACGGTCGAGGTGGATGCGCAGGGCTTTGGCCGCGTAACGCTGAACGCCGATCAGGTTTCCGCCGCCGCCGCCGAAGGCACAACCGTCGGCTTCCGCCCCGAAACGCTGACCCTGCTTTATGACGGTCAGACAGCGGTGGACCGTGACAGCATGGCCACCGTGGAAGAGGTCGTCTATTACGGCGACATGACCTATTACGATCTGAAACTGGATGGCACCGACGCGCCCGTGCGCATTTCGATGCGCAACGTCTTTGGCCGCCCGGTGCTGGATATCGGCACCCGCACCAAAGTGGCGTGGAGCCCCGGCGCACTGGTCCTGTTCCGCTGATCATGGACGCCCCACTGCCTTTGCGCACCGCCGCATGGCTGGCCGCGCGTGATCTTTCGATCCTGCCGCCAACGCTGTTTTTCCACGCAAGAGACAAGCTGGCGGCATCGCTGATCGGCGGCAAGTTCCGGCTGCTGTCAGCGCTGATGACCCACGCCGAGGCGCAGGGGCTCAACATCGAGGTGGTGGCCTATGCACCCGAAAGCCACGATCTGCGACCCGACCCGCGTCATCTGCATATCTTCATGGAAGACCGCCCGCAGTTTGGTGCGGGGGTGTTCCATTGCGTGCCAGGCTATCTGCGCGGCTATTGGTATTTCGACGAGCTGGCAACGCGCAACAATTCGACCCACCGCCTGCGCGCCTTTGATCCGCGCCCGATGTCGGCGGCTTTTGCGGAAAAATTCCTTGCCAAACTGCGCCTGCAGTTCGTTGATGCAAACCTGACAAAGTTTGAACAAGAGCCTCGTGGGGCCAGTATCGAAAAGGGCTGCATCGCCGTTTTCGCGCAGGATTTCAAAGCCCCGCGCCATCACCTGCATCATCTGAGCGTGCCGCAGATGGTAGCGGCCGCGATTGCCGCACGGGGTGGGCGGCCCGTCTACATCAAGCCGCACCCCAACAACACACTGGACGAGGTGCGGGCCCTGCAACGCCATCACGCGCCGGGGCAGGGCGTGCATGTCACGGGGGCCAGCATCCACGATCTGCTGGCCGCGGCGGATTGTGCGGTCACCGTCACATCTGCGGTGGGGTTCGAGTCCTTCCTGCATCAAACACCGGTGGTTCTGTGCGGCCAGACCGATTTTCACCATAATGCGGTCACCCTCACCGACCCCGCAAAGATGGCGGATGCAATGGCCGCCACGATGGCGCGTGACTGGCCATATGCGAAATATGTGACCTGGTTCCTGAAGCAGAACTGCATCGCCGATCAATCCGCCAGCCTGCCGCAGATGCTGAAGGCGATTCATGCAAAGGGCTACCAATGGGCCGATGCCGAAGTGCGCGGGTACTACTGAAGCGGTTGTTTGGGCGCATCGTCGGGCGGCAAAAGCCCAAGGCCGCGCAGATAGATGCCGATCCCCGCCTCCAGCAGATCCTCGGGCGCGAAAGGGCTTTTGGCACCGGGTGCGCCGCGCGCGAACAATTCCACCACGC
The DNA here is from genome assembly GCA_041737515.1 of Rhodobacterales bacterium. Taxonomy (GTDB): domain Bacteria; phylum Pseudomonadota; class Alphaproteobacteria; order Rhodobacterales; family Rhodobacteraceae; genus JBBQZP01. The sequence goes on from JBGSRQ010000086.1 coordinate 8,284, forward strand.
CGTGACTCATCGCCCAGATATGGGCTGAAAACATCGACGGCGGCGGGCGTTGTCCCGCCGGAATGTGCTGCGACAGCGTTTCGGCCGCACGTTCCAGCACGGCGCGGGCCTTGGCTGCGACCGATGCAAGTTCAGGATGGGCGTTCAGCGACAAGCCGCTTTCGAACATTGCCATGTAATGCCCCGGATATTTCCGCGCGAAGGCAAGATAGGCACGTCCCGTCGCCTCGAACGCGGCCAGGGCGGTGGGGCGGCCCTCGTCATAGGCGAATTCCATCAGGGCGGCGAAGATGTCATAGCCCTGCCGCGCCACTTCGGCCATCAGGTCGTCACGCCCGGCGAAGTGGCGGTAGACGGCGGCGGGGGTGACATCGGCGGCCTTGGCGGCCTCGGACAGTGTGAAGCCCTGTGGCCCCTTCTCCTCGATCAGTGCGAGTGCCGCCTCGACCAAAGCCTGGCGGAGATTGCCGTGATGGTAGCCGCGTTTAGACATCCAGCAGGTCCGGGCCGCCACAGATCAGCGGATCGGGCGTGCCGATCAGGTCGTCCTTGCGCCCCTTGAAGTCGACTGCGCGCAGGATTGTCTGGATCGCCGCGATCCGGGCGCGTTTCTTGTCGTCGGACCGGATGACCGTCCAGGGGGTGCGGGGGCCGTGACTGCGGGCGAGCGTCTCGGTGATCGCGGCGGTGTAGTCATCCCACTTCGCGAGCCCGTCGATGTCGATCTGGCTCAGCTTCCACTGCTTGAGCGGGTCCTCTTCGCGGTCGAGCATCCGCTTCAGCTGTTCCGCCCGGCCCACATTGAGCCAGAGTTTCACCAGAACGATCCCCTCATCCACGATCATCGTCTCGAAGGCGGGAAGCTGGTGGAAGAAGTGCTCGCGCTGCTCGGGCGTGCAGAAGCCGAACACATGCTCGACGACGCCGCGGTTGTACCAGCTGCGGTCGAACAGCGCGATCTCGCCGCAGGCGGGAAGCCAGTCGATGTAGCGCTGGAAATACCATTGCCGCGCTTCGCGGTCGGATGGCTTGGCCAGGGCAACCACAGTCGCTACGCGGGGATTCAGGTTCTCGCGGACGCGCTCTATGGTACCCCCCTTGCCGGCGGCGTCACGACCCTCGAACACCACGACGAGACGCTTGCCGGTCTCGCGCAGGTCGGCATGCAGGCGCACGAGCTGCAATTGCAGACCCTGCATGATCTCCTCGTAGTCGCGCGTCTTCATCTCTTCGCGGTAGGGGTAATTCTGCGCGAGGATGTCATCCTTTCCGGCGGCCTTGATGGCCTTGCGGATATCGTCGGGCGCGTCTTTCTTGAAATAGCGGCTGATCGCGCCGTCGAATGGCAGGTCCATGCAGGTTCTCCCCCCGTCAGATGCTGGTGCAAGTATCCTGATCGGGCCGTTCAGCGCAATCCGGCGCGGGTCGCGGCGCGGTCGATGGCCGCAACCGTTGCGGCCGGGTCGGCATGGTGGGGCATGTGGCCGATACCCGGAAGCAGGGTCAGCGTGGCATCGGGCAGAAGCTTGCTCATGGGGATCGCGTGGATGTCGGCGGGCACGATCGTGTCATCGGTGCCGTGGACGATCTCGACGGGCAGATCGAGGCTGGGGTATTTCTCGGACATGAGAACCACATAGGGCCGCAGCCCGTTCACCTGCCGTGCGTTCATCGACAGCGTCTCGCGGCGCAGCGTCAGGCCCGCCCCGACATGGTCCGCATAGCCAGGTGGAACCGGGTCTGGGGCAAAGATCCCGGCGATGGCGTCTTCGGCCCGCGAGACGGGAGCGAAGGCGGTCACGAGGGGGACAACCGTCGCGCGCCCCAGGCGCGATGCCGTCAGGCCGTACCAGCCGCCCAGTCCC
>JBGSRQ010000088.1:0-6044 GCA_041737515.1 Rhodobacterales bacterium
GCCATCCGAACTGCGCAAAAAGCGTGGCCAGCCCCAAAGCCGTGGCCGCCGCAAGCACCATTCCGCCCAGACAAAGCCCCAGCGCCGACGCAAGGCCCGCCGCCCGGCTTTGCCCGACGCTGCGCGACAGAACATACAGCATCGACGGGCCGGGCGTTGCGCTCAGCGCCAATCCGGCCAGGGCAACAGCTATGATTGCGTGCAGATCAGGCATGGTTCAGGTATAGCATGGGTCAGGTGTGGCTCCGGTTCAATCGCGCCTCGAACGGGTTGTGCGTTGGCAGGTCCGGTCCGTCAATGCAAAGCGCAACCTCGCGCGCCCGCCGCTCACGCAGATATGGGAAATCCCGCACCAGCATCCGCTCCAGATGCGCGCCGGCGCGGAAAGGCGCGTATCTGGTTTGCCCGCCACCCACCAGTTGTGCAAACGGCTTGATCAGAGTGTCATGGTTTGCGGCCACAAAATAGGGCATCGAAAACCGCTCGCGGCTCAGGTTCAGAACCCGGTGCGGGGTCGAGCGCAACAGGCCGTTGGTCCACGCCTCCATCATGTCGCCGATGTTCACGACAAAGACGCGCGGATCAACCGGAACGTCGATCCAGCGGTCGTCACTGGTCATCACCTGCAGGCCCGCGTTGCGGGTGTGCAAAAGGGTCAGGCATTCATAATCGGTATGCGCGCCCATGTTGACCGATTTTCGGTCCGTCACCTCGCCCTGCCGGACATAATGCAAAAGCCGCAGTTGCGACACGGGCTTGGTCATCTGGTCGGTCATGGCACCGCGCGGCAGGCCCAGATGCAGTTCCAGCGCGCCGCAGACCATCCTGCCGAGGGCGGAGATCGCAGCGTAATAGCGACTGACGGTATTTTTGAACCCGGGCAGATCAGGCCAGACATTTGGCCCCAGAACCTGATTTCCAGCCAGAAAATCCGGATCATCGCGTGGCAGATCAAGCCCCATGTCGAAGGCCTCGTAGCTGCGGTTCACCTCGTCCTGGTAGTCGCCCTTTTCGGTGAACGGCACATAACCCCGGTGGTTGGAGCTGAGCCCGATGTAATATCGGTCTTTCGCCGCTGCAGGCTGCGCAAAGAACCGCATCGACATCTGATAGGTCGCCTCGATCAGGTCCGGATCAATGCCATGATCGCAGATCCGGAAGAACCCGATATTGCGGGAGGCATGGCCGATGGCATTGGCAATGTGCCTGACTTTTTCCGGATCGCCCGTCCGCAGACCCTCAAGGCTGATAAGCGGCAGACCTTGCAGATCAACCGTCGGATTTTCAATCACCGTTGACATTCCCACCCCGAGATCACCTTGGGAAGCGATTAACGATTTGAGGTTAACAAATCGTTTCCGATGCCCTCGGGCAGAGGCAGGTAAAGATGGATGGTGGTGCCCTTGCCAACCTCGGACGTCACGCCGACCGCCCCGCCCGATTGCTGCACGAAACCCAGCACCATCGACAGGCCAAGCCCGGTGCCCGCGCCAACCGCCTTGGTGGTGTAGAACGGGTCGAAAATCTGATGCAGCCGGCTTTCGGGAATGCCGACGCCATGATCGGTCACCCCGAGCCGGACGTAGCATCCGGGCGCAAGCTCGGTCGACAGTGCGAGGTTTCTGGCCCCGGTATGAACAAGGCTTTCGGTCGTGATCCGCACGGTGCCGCCTTCGGGCATCGCATCACGCGCGTTCCGGATCAGGTTGACCATCGCAGTTTCCAGCGCGGTCCGGTCGATATGAACCGGCCAGAGTGCATCAGCGAGATGCAAATCAACATCCGCTCTGGTGTGACACGCCGCCTGAAACGCGCAAAGTTGCGCGTTCAGGTCAAGTTTTTCCGGCCCCAGTCGCGTGCGCTGCGCAAACACCAGCATGTCGCGAATAAGCTGCGCGCCGCGCGCCGCGGCCGATTTCACATCAGCCATGATGTCTTGCGTCTCGGCACTTGCGCCCTGATCCTCCAGCAACTCCAGATTGCCGGAAATCACGGTCAGCAGATTGTTGAACTCATGCGCGAAACGCCCGGTCAGGCGACCGATCGCTTCCAGCTTTCGCGCCTCGAACAGCTTTATTTCCAGCGCCTTCCGGTTGCTTGTTTCCTGTGTAAGCTGGGCATGCGACACCACCAGATCCTTGTAGCGCTGGTGCGATCGCTCTGTTTCGGCCAGCAGTTCAAGCTTGGCACTGGTCATTGCCGCAACGGTGTTCAGAACCCCCAGTTCGGCCTCGCCAAAGGCGTCGCGATCGGGGTGTTCGCTGTCGATCACCCCCACGACCCGCCCCCGGAATGTCAGCGGCACGCAAATTTCGGACCGCGCCGGCTGCGTGTCGGGAATATAGTTCTGATCCTTCAAAAGATCCTCGACGATGATCGCCTTGCCGGTCATTGCGACTGTGCCGGTGATGCCACGGCCAAACGGGATGACCAGAGGGCTGATGATGCTGCGCCCGAACGGGTTCTTTTCACCCCATGCGGCCACTTGCGTCAGTTCGGTCTGACCCTCATCGGCCCGGTAGATCACGCAATCAACGAAATTCAGCTTGCCGACCACATTCTGCGCCACATACCAGAACAGGTCTTCAACGCTGGGAATCGTAATCAGATCAACGGCAAAAGCGTTAAGTGTGCGCAACAGACGCGCCTCATCGGCCGGCTCGCGCTCTTCCGGCCGCAACGGAACTGACCTGAGCACGTCTGGCATCTCCCTGACCAGCTATCGCGTGAAAAGCGTATTTCATGTTCACGTTTCGGCAAAGTAAAATCTGGAAACGCAATCAAGGGTTGCGCAATCTTCCGCTTTACGAAGTTGTTGTCCGACATTGAAACGCCAACTTGGCGAGATATTTTATCATTGTAATTCAATAACTTGATAAATTCTCCGCCACTCTGAAAGCAAACTTGCCGACACCCCTATACCAACTTCCGACATCCCCATGCCAACTGATTTTCAACCGGTAGGAAGCGGGAATCGAAAAAGGCCGCCCGAGGGCGGCCTTTTGTGTGGGCGCAAAGTGGTTGATCGCAGGGTTACTTCCGCCTCGAGCGCTTCCGAGCGCTCTTTTTTCTCAACTTTGTGCCGATCCAGAACAATAGTCGTATCGATCCCGCGCCAATAATCGGAAATGAACGGGTTCATCTCTTCATCGCAGTCCGCGCGAAGAAAATACGCTTCCGCGAAGTGGTCGAGATTGACCTCATTATCGCCTTCAGACAGCGCTTCGCCGATTGCCTCGATGACCATTGCCACTGCCACGCCGAACCGATAAGCCGCCGCGTGCATGAAAAGGGGCATGAATGCAGGTTCGTCAAAAAGGCCACCATGCGAAAGTCCGGCGGAGGTAACCAGTTTCCCTGCCGACTCCCTGAGGCTGAGACCATCGCTTTCTACAGTCATGGGGCGAATCTCGATCGGCCGGAGGCGTCGAGACAGCGTCTTGTCGAAATTGATCAGTTCGCGACCTTCGCAGGTCGATGTCAGGATCAAACACACTGGCCACGGGGATTCCTGCATCAGGTTCCGAAAACGCTTTACGAATCCCTGCATAGTGTCGTCGTTGGCATAGCGGCCAGCGTCCTGCACCTCGTCGAGGTGAACCCCCGCAATGCGGCGTTCCTCAAGTTGCGTTTTCAGACATCCGATCAAATACTCTTCAGTCCGTTCTCCGCGGGTGGGGTAGTCCAGCTTGTTCAGAACGGCGCGGCAGGTATCTTTCACGCCGGCTTTGCCAGGCACAATTGCGCTGACAATCTTGTGCCCATACTCGCGACCCCCTGTTGCAACGGCGGCGTTTTCATACCTCCGGATAGCCTCTTTCACCATCCGCGACTTTCCGCTCCCCGGGGGACCGATCAAGCACGCGCCTTTTTGTTCAAACTGTCCGCGACGCAAGTTGGCGTCTCTTGCCTCAAGGACGCGAAAGATGCGATTCATCATTGTCTGGAACGTTTCGGTCTCAAAGAACGTGGCGGAAAGTTCCGCCATGGCATCTTCGTTCATACGAACTGCATCCAGCTCCGCGATACTATTGTCCATAGGCATTACTGGCCTCCATTCTTTGTTACTGAGTGAGGGGCGCGCTTGCCCCGCGAACGAAATTTATCAAGTGGATTTGTCCGGCTTGCGCCCACCTCATCGTTCGAGGCAGATGCCGGATCCAAGCCTTCTTTCTCGACTGGGACGCCGATCTTGTTACCGCTGGTTATCGGGTCAATGTGTTCATCCCGCCCGATGAACGGCTTTTCGTGCTGACCTTTTCCAAAGCTCGCCTCACGTGCGAGGCGATCGATTTCTTCAAATGTTCTGCCGCTCATGTTCACATCTGCCGATTGAGCAATTGCGGCACTTTCTCCCTTCCAGGCGGCCCGCGCCTCGTCACGTGCTGGAACCCTCTTGTTTGCATCTTGCTTTGCCTCTGCCTTTCGGCGCGCTTGTTCACGGGTCCACCAGGCAAGTGATTTGCTACGCATCGTGACATCAAGGCACGGCACGGAAATGAGGTCGCCATCGGCAAGAACGGAAATTGCACCCATATCCAAGGTGTCGAATTTGATCTCAAGTTTTTCGCCCGGCTGGGCAATCCTATCCACGCCTTTAGCCGCCCGCTGATTGCGAATGAACTCGTTAGAATAGGTCAAACCCTTGAAGCGGATGCCAGCTTCAGAGACGCTAGCGGTTTCGTATGTGCCGCAAGCCTCCCGCAGTGCGGCGGGGCCAGGAATCGCAATAAGGTCAAAGAGGGGGTTCTGCGACTTTTTATCCCACTCACCTGCGGGAGTGCCGAAGTCGAGCCCGCGGTGCGGCGAATTGTTGTAATCGAAAACGAACCTGACGAAGTTGCGCTCCAATTCATCATCCGACATACAGGCTTCGAAATAGGGCTTCCGGTCATTGAGCTGGCTGACGCTTCCAGCAGTCCAGCCCGGCTGGTGGCGCGCCCATTTCAATTCGAAGGTCCGGAAAAGCCGCTCGATTGTTCCACGAAGTTCCGGAATACCGGTGACCGCATTCAAGAACGATCCGTTCAATCGCCGAACTGCCTCACCAAACTGCGCGCCGCCAAAAGGATGCCTGCCGAACTCGGACCCTGAGTCGGTGGATATCATGTGGATGGGGGTGCGGTAATTCCAAGAGGCGTTTCTTAGGCCGGCCTCTTCCAACAGAAACGTCTTGTCTGCAAAACAAAGCCGAAGGGCTTTGAGGGACGCCTCCTCGTTCGGGGCGTGACAAAAGGCATACCCGAGGATGACCCTGGTGGCCGCGTCAAGTGCAACAATTACCCAGCGCCGGACCCGCCGAACCTTCGCACGCTGTTCGGGGGTCATTCTATTCAGTTGCTCGCGCGTGGCGTCGAGAGTGACAACGTGAACTTTCCACGCGTCCATGATGACCTGCTCACCAATAGCACTGGCCTGCATTCCGCCTTCGACCGAAGCGAATTTAGCTTTTGCGGCCGCAAGCCCTTCGCGCTGAAGGACTACTGTGTAGGGATCAAGATACTCGTCTATCCAGCGTTCATAAGTTCTTGCTGATCTGACCTTGACGAGGACCGGAAAGCCATGCGAACGCCGCCTTTCGTTTTCTTCCTCTACTCCTTTAACGGCCTTCTGCGCGATTTCATACTTCGCGATTTTTGTCGCGCTGGCATACTCATAGAGGATCATAAGTATGAAATGTAAATCGATCGCCTCTTGATGACTGATGTCCACGGGCGCGGAGCGGGGCGGTATAAAGACACTCGGGTTACCCTGCGCCTTTCGGAATTTGCGGTAGTATTCGAGAAGCGTTGTATTCGCGGGAAGAGGTTTTAAGCTCTGTGTCGCGTTGGACTTTTCAGTCCCATAATTCATACGCGCCTGTTGATCACGAAATTCGCGTTCCATTTCAGAACGACGATCTTTGACGTTGCCCCCAACTTTTATCCAGCGTGAGCGAGACTCCGGGTTTGAGTTTTGCCCAATTGGGCGGGTTGGGCAACGGGGGCTGGCGCGGAGCTTTGCGGGTTGTGCAGCGTCAGGCCCCGTTGGGGGTCGAAGGTTCG